>WLNG01000223.1 GCA_009699915.1 Actinomycetota bacterium | reverse complement strand
GACTGGGTGCCGCGCTCGGTGCGCTCGAAGGCCCGCAACATTGAGCGAGCGCATCAGAAGCTTGAGAATCGGCTCCAGCGCGCACCGACCGATGAAGAGATGGCAGCGGAGCTCGACATGTCGGTCGATGACTTTCAGGAGTCGCTGCTGCAGATTTCCAACTCTTCGATCGTCGCCCTCGACGAGATGTGGTCGACCGGTGATTCGAGCGGCGATCAGGTCTCGCTGCTGGACACGATCGCCGACGACCACGCCGCCGACCCGGCGGCGGCGCTCGACCGCGTCGATTTACGTGATCGCGTTGCCGACGCGATCGCCCGCCTGCCTGAGCGCGAGAAGCTCGTGGTCGCCCTCTACTACTACGAGAACCTGACCCTGCGGGAGATCGGCGAGGTCCTCGGCGTCACCGAGTCGCGGGTCTCCCAGCTGCATACGAAGGCGGTTCTGCGCCTGCGTGCGCGCATGAGCGACGAGGATTGACGTCGCGAGGGCGCTGGTACCCTCGACTTCCGTGTCCGCTCGCTTGATCAGCACTGCGCACCCTTCGCAGGAGTGTGCGGTCTGCCACCGGTTCCTGCTGCGCGGCGAGGAGCCCAGCGTGTTTCTGCACGCGGGCCGTCGCGAGACCGTCTGCGAGCTCTGCGTGCCGCGCGCGGTCCACAGCGGCTGGATTCGGGAAGGGGCCGACGCGGTTCAGGCCCGGACCGTTCGCCCCTGGGGACGGCGCGGTGGCGCCTCCCTGCGCGAGCGCATGCTGCGACCTCGAGACAGCCCCGATCTGCTCGTCCCGCAGGACGCCGAGGGCCTGATCGAGCACATCGACGAGCAGCCGTTCGACTACGTCGATCCGCCGACGGCCAGTCCGGACGCGAACCCGTTCGAGGTCGAGGTGGTGTATCGCGATGCCCACTCGGTCCGCGGGATCCCGACCAATGCCGACATGAAGATCGTCCGTGCAATTGAGCTCTTCAACCAGAGCGATCAGGCCCGGGTGGTCGCCGGTGTCGCCCACACGCTCGGCGCTCCGATCGTCAGTGTGCGCCCCTCAGCGGTTGAGGGGAGCATCGTCAACGTCGTCGTCGCCTGGGAGATCTCCTGGTACCGATTCGAGATCGATTTGGCCGATGAGCAGGCGGGCGTTCATTCGACCAGCAAGGGGTATCACCTCGACGACCTCGAGGATGCCGAGCGTGACCCCAACGCTGTTGCCGATTCCGCCGGGATGCTTCATCCCGCGTTGCAGTCGGGCTGACCTGAGATGCTGACCGCGAGATGATTTACAGCGTCGTACCGGAAGAGCTCGGCCCCGAGGTCTATGAGCGCCTCAAGGCGTACTACGCCGACGATCCCAACGTCACGGTGATCGTGGACCGCCGGCGCAGCGGCCGCGCCTCCGGCGGCCCGCCGACGGCCGACGAGTCGGAGTTCCGCGGGCGCCGACGTCGGCGTGCGGGCGGCGAGCATCCGCCGCTCTATGCGGGCGATGGGCCGGACGCAGCCTGACGTGAGGGTCATCGTTCACGTCGACGGCGGTTCGCGCGGGAACCCAGGTCCGGCGGCGGCCGGGGCCGTCCTCTCGTCGCCGGATGGCGAGGTGCTCGAGCGGGTCGGTGAGCGGATCGGGATCGCGACCAACAACGTCGCCGAGTACCAAGGACTGCTGCTCGGGTTGCGTCGCGCGCTCGCGCTGGGCGCGACGGAGGTTGAGGTGGTCAATGACTCCGAGCTCGTCGCCAAGCAGGTCAACGGCTTCTACAAGGTCAAGCACCAGGACATGAAGCCGCTCCACGCCGAGGCGCTGACCGCGCTCGGCGCATTCGAGCGTTGGCAGGTTCGCAGCGTTCCCCGCGCGCAGAACGCCGCGGCGGACGCGATGGTGAACGCCGCGCTCGACCGGTCCTGATCTGCCCGCGCCTCAGCCCGCTACGCGAGTTCACCGCACTCGCCGTCATGACCGGCGCGCTGCGCGGCGGTGCCCTCCTGCAGCCAGAGGAGCTGTGCCGGTTCGTCGCCGATCGCGCGCAGACTGTGGACGACGCCGGGCTCGAAGCGGACGTAGTCCCAGCGGCCGAGCGCCGGACTCGCCTGCGGCCCGACGACGGAGGCCCGGCCGGAGATCACGAGGAAGTGCTCGGTGAACGGGTGGCTGTGCGACGCGAGCCGGCTCCCGGGCTCGATGGTCGTGCAGCCGAGCCGCACGCTCCCCGCGAGCACGCCGTCCGAAGGCCCGCGTTCGGCCTCGAGCCAAGTGACGGTCGTCCGGCGGGTGCCGCCCTCGTGTGCTCCCGGCTCTTCACGGGTCGGCGCGAGCGCATCCCAGCGCACAACATCCACAGGCGGCCGGCTGCTGTCCCAGCGATCGTCGGATTCGTCGTAGTACTGGGAGCGCCCGATCTCCTCATTGGCGTCGTGACACCAGAGCAGCACGACATCCTCGCTTCCGACGGCGCGCACGGCATGCGGTGCGCCGGGGGGCATCGTCAGGCAGTCGAGCGGGCCGGCGAGATGCGAGCGGCCCGGCTCGATCGATTCGACCTGTCCCTTGAGGATGACGTAGGTCTCGCGCATCGTGTGCTGGTGGACGCCGTACTGACGCCCACCCGCCTGCAGCCACATCAGACCCGCGGACCCCTGGGTGCTGAGCAGGCCCGTCTCGGGGTTGTCGTTGATCTGCCCGGGCGTCCCGCCGAAGTACGACACGATCCAGCGCAGGTGGCCCTCCTCGCGCGCGTGCGGGTTGTTCCACGTTGGCTCGAGTTGCTCGAACAGCACGATGTCGCCGCCGTTGCAGCGCCGGCTCAGGCGATCCTTCTGGGGCGCCCCGAAGGCGCTCTGCGGCTTCGTCATGTCCTGCCTCCTCAGCCCAACCGTACGGGAGCCGGTGAGGGCGGACACACCGCACGAAGCGACAGTCTCCGAAAACGCGAAAGCCCCGCGGTCGCGGGGCTTTCGGACAAGCGGCTGAAGGGACTCGAACCCTCGACCTTCTGCATGGCAAGCAGACGCTCTAGCCAACTGAGCTACAGCCGCACTGAGCGCGG
>WLNG01000222.1 GCA_009699915.1 Actinomycetota bacterium | reverse complement strand
CTCCGGCCGGGCGGCCTGCGGCCCCGCCGCCGTCGACGCCGGCCGCGCGCGCAGGTACTCCACCGGCCGCCCCTCCGCCGCCTGCGACCCCTCCGGTTGCTCCCGCGCCCCCCGTCCGTCCCCGCGCCCGGCCCGAACCCGCCGTCGCCGCCTCGGCGGCGCGGCCTGAGCGCACCGTTCGCGCCGAGTCCGCCCGTCGTGAGCGGAGTCCCAAGCGCCGGAGCCTCATCGGCGTGGTCCTTGGAGGCCTGGCGATCATCATCGTTGCGGCGGTGCTCATCACCAAGGTCTTCGGCGGTGGCGACTCCCCGCAGGTGAAGCCCAGCACCGTCGGCTCGAGCTCGACGGCCACCGGTGATGCAAAGCAGGGCTCCGGCGCCGGGAATCTCGATCGCACCGGCACCAAGGTCGCAGTGCTCAACGGCACGACGGTGGGCGGCCTGGCCCGCGCCGCCGCCGACAAGATCGCCGCAGCCGGCTACACCGACATCGGGCCGGTCCAGACAGACACGTCCAACCAGGCCCGTGCTCAGACCGCCGTCTTCTTCTCCACCGGAGCTCGTCGGGAGGCGCTCGACGTCGCGCGGGCCATCGGCCTGGGCGCGGCGGCGCTCGCACCGATGGACCAGAACGTCCGTGTGCTCGGGGCCGGGGCGCCGGTCGTCGTCATCGTGGGCGCCAACCAGGCGCAGTAACAGCGCCATGGGGGATCCGGCGCAGCGGGGTCCCGAGTCGCGGCTCTTCCTCGCGCGTCATGGCCGCACGGCCTACAACGAGGAGGGGCGTTTCCAGGGCTGGGCCACGGTGCCGCTCGACGACGTCGGCAGAGCGCAGGCCCGTGCGCTCGCGTTGGAGGTCGAGCGCGTCGCGCCTGTCATTCTCGTCGCCAGTCCGCTCGCACGCGCGGCCGAGACTGCAGCGATCGTCGGCGCTCACGTCGGCCTCGATCCGCTCCCTGATGAGCGGTTCGCCGAGACCGACGCGGGCGACTGGACGCACCGCACCTTCGAGGACGTGACGCGCGACGATCCCGAGGGATTCGCGCGCTTCATGGCCGTCGACCTCGCGTGGGGCTTCCCCGGGGGCGAGCGCTTCGCCGACCAGCGTGCACGTGTGCACGCTGCCGTAGCCGACTGGTGCGTGCGCTCCCAGCAGGAGGGGACGGTCGTGGTCGTCTGCCATGCGAATGTGATTCGGCTCGCGCTCACGCCCGATGGGGCAGACCCGCAGGAGGTCACCGAGCGGCCGGACAACGGGAGCCTCGTGGCGCTGTGACGCGGCTGGCGCAGGTCGTCTTCGCGCTTTTGGTGGCCGGCGCATTCGGCGCGTTCTTTGTCGCGCAGCAGCTCAAGTCCTCACCGTCGGTGGTGCAGTCCTTCCAGCTCAAGTACCGCGCGATCTCTCCCAACGGCGATCGCAGGCTCGACGTCCAGCGCGTCACCTTCCGGCTGAAGCGCAGCGACACGGTGGACGTCGCCGTCGTCAGCGATGCCGGGGACGTCGTGCGAATGATCGGGGCCGGCATTCGTCTGCGGCCGTACCGCATGCTGAAGCCCAGCCTCGTGTGGAACGGCCGCGACGAGCGTGGCACCGTCGTGGCGGACGGGCTCTACCGGATTCGCATCACGCTGCGCCGAGAGGGGCGCAGCGTCACGATGCGCCGCGCCTTCCGCGTGGACACCACCCCGCCGCGCGTCGTGCTCACCTCCGTCGGCCCGAACCCCGCCAGCGGCGCCGAGGTGCTCCCGCGCAGTGACGGAAGGCCTGCGCGTATCCGCTTCTCGCCGCCGGCGTTCCGCGGGCGCCTGGTGATCTTCCGACTGGCGCCAAGTCCGCGCGCCATGGTCGCGCGCCTGCCGATCGCAAACGGTGAATCGGTCGTCACCTGGGACGGCCGCGGGCCGGGCGGCAGGCTCGTCCGGCCGGGGAGGTACCTCGCTGTGGTGGTTACCCGAGATCGGGCCGGCAACGATGGCGCCTCGGTCGCGCTGGGCGCCAACGGCCTGCCGACCGCCGCGGCGCTCGCACCGCTCCCGCGGCGCGGCGTGATCGAGATCCGGCGTCGGGGTGCACGGTGATCGCGCTGATCGCCTGTGCGCTGGTGGCCGGTGCGGCGCTGGTGGTGCGCTCGGACCGCGTGCGCGCCCTGCTCATGCTCGTGGCGCTCGTCGCTGCGCCGGTGATCCTCGTCGTCCACATCCGTGACAGCGAGCAGCTCCATACGCTCCGTGACCATCCCGCGCTCGCCGTGGTCGCCGGGCTGCTCGCCGCGGCGGCGCTCGCGCTGCTGGCGCTGTTGTTCGCTCGCCGCCCGCAGGCGCTCCCGCTCGCCGTCGCGCTCACGATCCCCTTCCGCATCCCGATCGCCGTCGCCGGATCGACGTCGAATCTCCTGCTGCCGCTCTACCTCGTCGTGGCCGCCGGGGCGCTCGCCTGGGCGCTGCCGCGGCTGCGGCGGATCGGGGAGGCGTCACGCCCACCCGGCGCGCTCGAATGGACGCTCGCAGCCGCGCTTGTGCTGTACGCGATTCAGGGCGCGTACGGCTCCGGCCATGATCGCGCGCTGGAAAACCTCGTCTTCTTCTACGTGCCCTTCGCGCTGCTCTTCGTCCTGCTCTCGCGACTGAGTTGGACGAAGCAGATGCTCGCGCGCACGCTCGCGGTGCTCGCGGGGATCGCCGTCGTGCTGGCGGGCATCGGGTACGTCGAGTACGCCACGCGCCATGTGCTGCTCAACCCGAAGGTGATCGCCTCCAACCAGCTCGAGGACTACTTCCGGGTCAACTCGCTCTTCTTCGACCCGAACATCTACGGCCGCTTCCTCGCCGTCGTGCTCGTGCTGCTCGTCGCCTGGATGCTCTGGGAGCTGCGCACGCGCGGGGTCGCGCTGGGGGCTGTGCTCTGCGCCTTCCTCTTCGGCGGGCTCGTCCTGACGCTGTCGCAGTCGAGCTTCGCCGCGCTGCTCGCCGGCCTGGCGGTGCTGGCCGCGCTGCGCTGGAGTGTGCGCTGGACGCTTGCAGCGAGCGCGCTCGCGATTGTCGCCGCGGTCCTTGCCGT
>WLNG01000221.1 GCA_009699915.1 Actinomycetota bacterium | reverse complement strand
GCACTGCCGGTCATGAAGCGTCGACGGGTCACCGTCTCACCCTCGAAGGCGCCGGGAATGTTGCGGTCTGCGGTGTACTTGCTCTTGGGGGGCTTGATGTCGGCCACGAGAGGTGAAGCTCCGGAATGGATCGGGGCGGACCGCCGGTCAGAAGACGGAACGGTACCGTCGCCGGATTCTACGCAGGATGCCCCTCGGAGCGGCGTGCGGTCAGCCGGATGGTCCTACCCCACCGGTGATCTTCCGGGCCGCGGCCCGCACGCGGGTGGCGGCGCCGGCCTCTCCGGCACGCAGCGCGGCCTTCCCTGCATCGAGTTCACCGGTGGCTCCCCAGCCGATTGCGGCAACCGCCGCGGCCCAGACGGCGTCCGTCGTCGCGGGCTCTTCCTGGGCTCTCGCCTGGGCACAGAAGGCGATCAGATCGGCGAGCTCACGCACCGCCGCCATATCTCCGGTACCGGCGAGCCAGTCCAGCCCGAGCGCGTACAGACGGTCGCCCGCCAGGAGCGCGAGGTCCAGGTCCGATGCGTCGAGAATCCGCGAGTCCCCACCGTGGAGAAGATGGCCCTCGCGGACCGCCTCGACGACCGCGGCGACCGTCGCAGGATCGTCGCCCGAACGCGGTCCCGCTGCGGCGATGCTCCCCATGCCCGGGTCGTCGGCGGCGATTACAGGCGCCTCGCGCAGCGCGTCGGCGAGCAGGCCGCCCTCGCTGCGCAGCGCTGCGGCGACGCGCTCGAGTGCGACAACGGTCGGTGCTGCGTTCACGCGACCTCGGCGAAGGCCGCGGCTGCGGCCTCGATCGTGCGCTCGACATGCTCCGCAGTGTGCGCGAGCGACGGGAACCACGCCTCAAACTGCGACGGCGGCGGGTAGACCCCGCGGGCGAGCAGCGCCCGGCACCATGCGGCGTGACGATCGGTGTCGCAGGCAGTGGCGCCCGCGTAGTCGTGGACAGGCTCCTGCGAGAAGAAGACCGTCAGCAGTCCGGTGGTGCTGACCACCTGGACGGGTACGCCATCGGCCGCCTCGCGCAGGCCGTCGGCGAGCTGCTCGGTCGTCGCCTGAAGCCGCAGGTACGCCTGCTCGTCAAGCTGGCGCAGGGTCGCAAGCGCGGCGGCGACAGCCAGCGGGTTCCCGCTGAGGGTTCCGGCCTGGTAGACGTCGCCGGCGGGCGCGATCCGCTCCATCAGGTCGCGTGATGCACCGTAGGCCGCGGCAGGCAGGCCGCCGCCGATGACCTTGCCGAGCACGGTGATGTCCGGCAGGACCCCGGTGAGCTCCTGTGCGCCGCCGCGCGCGACGCGCAGGCCGCTGATCACCTCGTCGAAGACGAGCAGCGCACCGTTCTGCGTCGCGCTCTCAGCCAGGAGGTCAAGAAAGCCGGGCGCGGGGGGGACGAGGCCCATATTCGCCGGGTAGGGCTCGGCGAGGATCGCTGCGAAGTCGTGCTGGGCGATCGCGCGTTCGACCGCCGCAGCGTCGTTCCATGGCACGACCACCGTCGCGGCGGTCGCTGCCGCTGGCACGCCGGGGCTCGACGGAAGGCTCGCCGTGGCCAGCCCGCTTCCCGCCTGGGCCAACAGGCCATCGAGGTGACCGTGGTAGGCGCCCGCGAACTTCAGAAGCTTCTCGCGCCCGGTTGCAGCGCGCGCGAGTCGGATCGCGCTCATCGCGGCCTCGGTCCCGCTGCTGGTCATCCGCAGCATCTCGATCCCGGGAACGCGGCGCGAGATCTCCTCGGCGAGGTCGACCTCACCGGCCGTCGGCGCGCCGTAGGTCGTCCCGGTGGCCGCAGCGGCGGTGATCGCCTCGACGACCGCCGGGTTGGCGTGGCCGAGGATCAGCGGACCCCACGAGCAGACGTAATCGATGTAGGTATTGCCGTCGACGTCCGTGATCTCAGCGCCGGAGCCGCGCTCGATGAAGATCGGCGAGCGGCCGATCGCGCGCATCGCGCGGACCGGAGAGTTCACGCCGCCGGGCAGGTACTGGAGCGCCCGCTCATAGAGCTCCGCCGAGCGGGTGTCGCGCAGCGTCGCAGCCATCGCGCAGGCCTCAGAGACCGCCGTGCTCGCGTTCCCAGGCGCGGAACTCGTCGGTGAAGTACTGCAGGCGGATCTTCTTGAACTCGGTGCTGGAATAGAGCGTGGCGCGCGACTGGATGTCGGGGAACTCCGCCGCGATCGCGTCAAGGATCGCGTCGCACTCCTCCTTCGAGCGGCCGTGAGCCATCGTGAAAATCTGGTAGGGCCAGTCCTTGTACGTCGGGCGCTGGTAGCAGTGGGAGATTCCCCGGAAGGACGCCATGCGCGGGCCGATCTCCTCGATCCGCTCCTCGGGGACCTGCCAGACCCCCATGCCGTTCGCGCTGAATCCCGCTCGACGGTGGAAGAGGATCCCCGCGACGCGGCGCAAGAGGCCGCGGTCCCGCATGCCCACAAGATGCGCGAGGAGCTCGTCGACGGTCACGCCGACCTCCTCGGCAGCCCGGGCCCACGGCTCTGAGACAACCGGCAGGTCGCCCTGGGTGGCGCGAATCACGGCCTTGTCGAAGTCGTCGTAGTCCTTACGCTCCAGATCCGCGGGCGCCTCAACCACGCCCGGGGTAGCGAGCGACGTCGTGTCGCCCTCGACATCGAGCTCCATGCGGATCTTGAAGAGCTTGAGCGTCGGCAGCTGACGGATCGACTCGGCGCCGGTGAGCTCCTGGAGCACGTCCAGCGTCCCCTGAAGCCCAAGCCGCGAGTCCTCCTCCACCGCGATCGTGAACCACATGTTGAACTCGTGGTTGCGCAGGTAGTTGTGCGAGACGCCGGGGTGCGAGTTGACGATCTTCGCCGGGCCCCACGGGTGTTCGGGATCAACCTTGGCGGCGACGAGCATCGAGCCGTAGCCCAGCGCGCGCGTGTCATAGATCGGGGTGACCTGGCGGATGATCCGATCATCGAGCAGCCGCTGCACGTCGGCGAGCACCTGCTCCTCGGTCAGGCCCGCCTCGCGGGCGACGGCCGCGTAGGGACGCGGCTCGATCGGGAACGACCCCTGCATCAGGTTCATCACCCGGCGATCGGAATCCG
>WLNG01000220.1 GCA_009699915.1 Actinomycetota bacterium | reverse complement strand
CGACTGCTTCTCGAGTTGGACCGCCGCGCCGACCTGCGGCGTCTTGTCGGGCGTCAAGACGGTTCCCGCGAACGCGACCTCACGCCCATAGCCGGCACGCGGCGTCGACGCTCCGAGGCTCACCTCTGCCCGCGGCACGATCGGCTGCTCATGCGCGGCCGCCCTCTTGCGGAGGCCGGGCAGCTGCGCGTAGAGCCGATCGCCCGGGCAGTCGGTGCTGCCAACATCACGATGGCCGCTGATCCGCGGCAGCGTGACGTGCTTGCCAAAGCGATAGCGGCTCAACGGACCACCGCCTGAGACGACGACGACCTCGCCCGTCACGTGCACTCCATGGAGCGGCAGCTTCCAGCCGATCAGACGGGCGACCGCCCCGAGCGCGGCGCTCGGGGCCTCCACGTCCATGAACGAACCGAGGATCGAGATCCCGGTCGACTTGCTGTTGAAGCCCTGGGCGTGGGCGCCGATGATCGGAAGGTCGATACCTCCCCCGCGCCCTTCGAAGATCGTGCCGTACCGATCGACGACGAAGTTGTAGCCGATGTCATTCCAGCCGCGCGTGAAAATGTGGAACTGGGCGACGGCGAGCACGGCCGCCGCCGAATCCTCCGGCCCGTAGGCGTTCGAGGACTCCGTGTGATGGACGACGGCGATCTGCACCTCGCCGTAGCTCGGGTCCTCGCGCGGCTTCGCTGCATCCCCCGCCCAGGCCGTGCGCGGCACCATCGCGGGCGCGCCCTCGATCTGCGCAGTGCGGGCCCGCGCAGCGAGCGCGGCGCGCGCGGTCGCGGGCACGTCGACGAGCGCGATCCCGACCGCCCGGAGCGGTCTGCGCGAGGCGCGCAGCTCGAGCTCGTCGGCGGGACCGGTCCAGAGTGGCTCGCCCGAGCGCGGTGCCCCGCCATGATCCGGTCCGTGGCCATGGCCGGAATGCAGCCGGTGCCACGCGCTCCAGGCTCCGCCACGACGCCGCGTACGGACCTCGAGGGAGGCGCCGAGCCCGAGCGGCGAGCGCACGCCGAGCAGCACGAATGCCGGGGCGGCGAGCGGGCCGGTCCGTCCGTCGCGCCCGAAGGCCTCGCGGGGCACCACGAGGTCGCGCGTCTGCGCACGCGCCGGCGCCGGAAGCAACGAGCCGCGCAGCAGCGTCGCCGCACCGGCTGCAGCACCCACGGCGAGAGCGTGGCGACGAGTCAGGCCGGATGCAGGCGAGAGAGCCATGGACTCTCCCTTCCGCGCGTCATTCGCAGATCCTTCCACCTTCTCTCCAACAGCGGCGCGGGGCTCAGGTTGCGGTGCGGGGACCGGCGTCAGACGCCGGCGAGCTCCGCTGCCACGATCCCCGAGCACGAGCCATCGAGCCAGCGCTCACCGAAGTCGCGCATGTCGTCGATGATCGGCAGCAGTGCACGGCCCTTGTCGGTGAGCGCGTATTCGACCCGCGGCGGCACCTCCGGGAAGGTCTGGCGCTCCACGATCCCACCCTGTTCGAGGTCTCGCAGTCGCAGCGAGAGCGTGCGCGGGCTGATCCCGGACAGCGAGCGCTCAAGCTCGCAGAATCGCGTGTGCCCCTCGGAGAGATCGCGAATGATCAGCAGCGTCCACTTCGCGCAGACGATGTCCGCGGTGCGACAGACCGGACATGACGGGTCGGCGGGCATTGCCCCAACACTTTACCAAGTGAAGTGTTGGGCTCGGTGGGGTCAGCCGCCGAGGATGCTGCCGAGCATGCCGCCCCCGCCGCCGCCCCCGCCGATGCCTGCGACACGTCCCTCCGAGGGCTGAACGAGGACCCACCCCTGACCGCTGAACGCCATCTGAATCGACTCTCCCGACGACCGGCCGAGCAGCGCCTTGGCGCTGACGTCGGCGCGCAGGCCAGCGGTGACCCCTGACGACCAGGTCACCGCCGCCTGTGCGTCAGCGAACGTCGGCGCCGAGGAGACATCGAGCAGGACCGGCGGCCCGTCGGTGACGAGCGCGACCCAGCCCGATCCCGTCAGGGTCATGTTGAAGAGCCCTCCTGCGAGCGCTCCCGCCGCCCCGCCGGTAAGACGGTTGATGTCCCAGTCGATGTCCGCGTCGAATGCGAGCAGGTTCGGCCCGTTGACCGTCAAGGAGTCGCTCTCGAGTCTGACGAGGTGGATCTCCTGTGCGACGTCGGCGAGGAACACCTCGCCGGACCCGCTCATCTTCATGAGGTCCGTGCCCTCGCCGCTCACGGCCTTCTTGATCATCCGGCTCATGCCACCCGAACCTGCGTGCTCGAAAGTCACATCGCCCTGGTAGGCGACCATCGAACCACGCTTGGCCTGGATCGCGCCTCCGTCGAGGCGGACCTTCAAGAGCTTGGAGTTCTGGAGCGAGAATGCCTCAAGGCCACTCGTCTCGGCGTACTGCTGCAGATCGGTCGTCAGCGCCATGGCGGGAATTTCCCCGATCGCTGCGAGCTGGTCAAGAGCCGGTGCGGTCCGATTCCTCCTCGGCGCCGCGCCGGCCCTCAGCATCGGCGAGATCATCCATCGTCGTCCCGCGCTTGCCGTCGGCCGCGACGAGCAGCTTGAAGTCGTGGGGATTGCTGGCTGCGACGAGCGCCGCCTCCATCGTCACACGACCGCCGCGCACGTGGCCGAGGAGCGCCTGATCGAAGCTCTGCATCCCGTAGTACTCGCCGTCGGCGATGACCTCGGGGAGGCGGCCGGTCTGCTGCGGGTCGAGGATCATGTCGCGCACGCGCCCGGTCATTCGCAGCACCTCGACGGCGGCGACCCGCCCACCCGCGGTGTCGGGGACCAGGCGCTGGGAGATGATCCCGCGCACCGTCCCCGCGAGCATCGCGCGCACCTGCTGATGCATGTGGGGAGGGAAGAAGTCGATCAGGCGGTTCACCGTCTCTGGGGCATCGACGGTATGGACGGTCGAGAGCACCAGATGACCGGTCTCCGCTGCCGACAGCGCGGTGCTGACGGTCTCCTCGTCGCGCATCTCGCCGACCAGGATCACGTCGGGGTCCTGGCGGAGAACCCTGCGCATCGCTCGGCCGAAGCTCTCCGTGTCGGAACCGACCTCTCGCTGGTTGATG
>WLNG01000022.1 GCA_009699915.1 Actinomycetota bacterium | reverse complement strand
GCGGCCGCGAGCGCCGGACGGCCGCGCGCGAAGTCCTCGAAGGCCATCGGCGCACCGCCGGCCGGGCGCACCTCGTCGAGCATCAGCCGATCCCCCTGCGCGTGCGCACGGAGCACTCCGAGCAGCTCGCCGTCTGCGAGCGCCAGGCGCGCTCCCAGGTGCGGGTGCAGGGCTCGGACGATGCGCTCGCGCTGGGCAGCGCTCATCGCGGGGTCGAGCAGCCGATCGGCGGCGGTGATCTTCTCGGCGTAGGTCACGCCGCCCTCGTCCTGCGCGACGAAGGGCAGGTCTTCCTCAAGTGCCCGCAGCAGAAGGTCGCCTCCGAGAGCTTCGAGTCGCTCCGAAAGACTCCCGAAGGTGTCGTCGGGGCGGATCGGCTCGATCGCGCTCAGGCAGACCGGACCACTGTCGAGCCCCTCGGTCAGCCGCATGATCGACACGCCGGTCTGCGCGTCGCCCGCCATGATCGCCCGCTCGATCGGCGCGGCGCCGCGCCAGCGCGGCAGCAGCGACGGATGCACGTTGAGCATCGGGTATTCGGACAGCAGCGGCTCGCGAATCAGCACCCCATAGGCGCAGACGACGACGTAGCCCGCGGCCGCGCCGATTCGCTCGCGGACCTCCGGCGCTCCGAGATCCTCAGGCTGCAGGAGCGCGATCCCGAGCTCGCGCGCGACGTCGGCCACCGGCGGTGACGCGACGCGCCGGCCCCGACCCGCAGGCCGGTCCGGCCGCGTGATCACCAGCGCCGGGCCGTGCGGCGTGCCGGCAAGGCGCTGCAGGATGGCCGCCGCGTACGGCGAGGTGCCCAGATAGACGCCGCTCATTGCGTTCAGGCCAGATCGAGTTCGCGCAGGGCGCGCATCGCCTCGCGCCGCTGGTCGCGCGGTGCGCGATCGAGGATCAGCACGCCGTCGAGGTGGTCCATCTCGTGCTGGATCACGCGCGCCTCAAGGCCGGATGCCTCGATCACGAGCACCGCCCCCTCGGCATCCTGCGCGCGCACCCGGACGTGGATCGGACGCTCCACGTCGACGTACACCTGCGGCAGGCTCAGACACCCCTCCTCGAACCACTCCGAATCGGCCGAAGCCCATTCGATCATCGGATTCACGAGCGCCTGGATCGGGCCCTCGTCGTCGAGGCGATAGACGAGCAGGCTGCGCAGGCGCCCGACCTGATTGGCCGCCAGGCCGATGCCGATCGAGGCCTCCATCAGCTCACCCATCCGAGCGATCTCGCGGCGCAGTTCGTCGTCGAAGCGCGTGACCGGCAGCGCCTGTGACTTCAGCACCGGATCGCCGAACTTCACGACGTCCCGCAGCGCAGCTTCCCGCCGGGCCAGCCGTTCCTCGTCGAAGTCGGGCCGCCGCGAACCGACCTCCGCCTCCAGGACGTCGCCGTCGTGAGGGTGCACATGGTCGTTCATCGGCCTACCCAGTCTAGTGCCGGACAGGTCTCACTGAGGGTCGACGTCAACGCTCAGCGCGACCGCGCGATGAGCGCGATCGGCAGCGATCGCATCGATGACCGCGCCGACCTCGGCGACCGCCTGCGCGCGGTCGGCCGCCTTCACAACCACCTGGCTGCGCTCACGCCCGCGCAGCCGGAAGAGCGGCGCGGGACCCAGCGAACCGGGCAGCCGCGCCTGGATGGCCGCAGCAGCAGCCTGTACAGCGCCTGCGTCGGTTCCCGAGCAGACGATCCGGATCAGGGTCGAGAACGGCGGATAGCGCAGGACGCGGCGGCGATCGAGCTCGCCTGCGAGAAATCCCGCGGCATCGTGGCGCGCGGCGAAGACGATCGAGGGCGAATCGGCCGCGAGCGTCTGCACGATCACCCGCCCCGCCGCCGCGCCGCGTCCGGCACGTCCCGCCAGCTGCGCGACGAGCGCGAACGTGCGCTCCTCCGCGCGGAAGTCGGGGAAGCGCAGTGTTTGGTCGGCGTCGACGACGACGCCGAGCTCGACGTCCGGAAAGTCATGCCCCTTGGCGACGACCTGTGTGCCGAGCAGGATCCCGCGCTCGGCACGCTGGAAGGCGTCGAGCACCCGGGCCGGATCGCCTGCATCCCCGTCGAGGCGGAAGACCGGGCCGGGCAGCTCGGTCTCGAGCCGCTCGGTACCGGTGCCGTGTCGCGCCAGCGAGACCGACGCACAATCCGGGCAGCGCGAAGGGATCCGCTCGCGGTGCCCGCAGTGGTGGCAGGAGAGGTGCCCTTGTGCCTTGTGCAGCACGAGCGTGACGTCGCACTCCGGGCACTCCCAGGCGCGCCCGCAGGAGACGCAGGTGAGGAAGTTCGACCAGCCGCGGCGATTGAGCAGGACGATCGACTTGCGCGCGTCCACGAGAGCGTCGTGCGTCTGCGGATGCAGCGCGCCGCGCACCCCGACGAGATCGACGATCTCGACCGGCGGAAGCGGGGCGCCGTCCACGCGTTGCGGGAGCGAGATGCGTCGCAGCCGCTCCCAGCTCTCAGCGCGCGGCGTCGCGCTGCCCGCGACGAGGATCGCGCCATGATCGCGAGCGCGGCGCTCGGCGACATGGCGCGCGTCGTAGCGCGGATCGCCCTCGTGCTTGTAGGAGGCATCGTGCTCCTCGTCCACGATCACCAGCCCGAGCCGGTCGATCGGCGCGAGCACCGCGGAGCGCGGACCGACGCAGATGCGCGCCTCGCCGCGGCGCAGGCGCAGCCACTCGTCGTAGCGGGCGCCCGCGGCCATTCCGGAGTGCAGCAGCGCAACCGTGTCACCGAAGCGCTCGCGGAAACGCGAGACGATCTGCGGCGTCAGCGCGATCTCGGGGACCAGCACGAGCACTCCCTGGTCGGCCGCCAGCGCACGTTCGGCGGCGCGCAGGTAGACCTCGGTCTTCCCTGATCCGGTGACGCCGTGCAGCAGCAGGCGCTCGCCCGGCTGCGCAGCCGCGATCTCCTCAAGCGCAAGCGCCTGATCGCCCGTGAGCTGCGGACGCGCGCCCGCCGACGCGCCGACGTCGGTGTGGTGGGGAGCGCGGCGCATCGCCTCCGGCTCGAGTGCGACGAGGCCCCGTGCCTCCAGGCGCCGCAGGGCCGCGAGGTCCCCCCCGGCCTGGCGCGGCAGGCTCTCCAGCAGCGCTCGCTGGCCGTCCGTGAGCCGCTCCCCCGGCTCCGGAGCGCGCAGCGCCCTGGCGCGAAGCGTGGTGCGCGCGCGGATTCCCTTCGGCGGCAGCATCAGCGAGAGCGCCCGCGCAGGCGTCGAGCAGTATTCGGCCGCGATCCACGGGGCCAGCGCGACGAGGTCCGCAGGCAACGAGGCCTCGAGCACCTCCTTCGGCGCCATCAGCTCATGGGCGGAGTCCTCAGCGAGCCCCGTGACCACACCGAGAACATCACGGTTGCCGAACGGGATGATGACGACCGACCCGACCTCGACACCCTCGGGGCGCGCGTAGTCGAACGGCCCGCGCAGCACGCGGGCCGTGGTGATCGGCTCGACCTGTGCCACCGAAGGCATGGCGACCGAGGGTAGATCGCGGATCGGCGGGACTGCCGTTAGGGTGCGCGTATGGCTTCCCTCGACCTCGCTCCCGGAGAGCAGGTGATCTTCGACGGTCACCCAAGCTGGCGCTCCGTCATCAGCCTCTACGTGAAGGGCGCAGGCATCGGCCTGATCGTCGGCGTGATCCTCTGGTTCGCCGTTTCGCACACGACCGGCGTGATCGTCTTCCTCGCCATCATCGGAATCGCCGTCCTGACCGGCTTCATCCGCCGCATGTTCGTGCGCTTCACGATCACCGACCAGCGGCTGCGCATCCAGCGCGGGGTCATCTCGCGCCGCGTCCAGCAGACGCGCATCGACCGCGTGCAGAACGTCACGACGCGCCAGTCGATCGCCGACCGGCTGCTGCAGGTCGGAGCGGTCGACTTCGACACCGCGGGCGCCGATGACGCCAACTTCGTCTTCGACGGCGTCGACAAGCCGCAGCAGGTCGTGGCCGCAGTGGACGAGGCGCAGCGCCTTGCCGGCCAGGCCGCTGGTCAGACCGGCGCGACCGCCGGCGGGCTCTAGGCCCCGGCTGCTGAGCGGAGCGCGTCGACCCGGTCGATGCGCTCCCACGTGAAGTCGTGGTCGCTGCGCCCGAAGTGACCGTAAGCCGCGGTCTTCTGGTAGATCGGGCGGTGCAGGTCGAGCTCCTTGCGGAAGGAACCGGGGCGCAGGTCGAAGACCTCGCCGACGGCGGCCTCGATCGCCTTGCGGCCGACCATCTCGGTGCCGAAGGTCTCGACCATCACGGAGACCGGGTGCGCCTTGCCGATCGCGTAGGCGACCTGAACCTCGGCGCGCTTCGCCAGACCGGCGGCGACGATGTTCTTCGCAACCCAGCGCGTCGCGTAGGCCGCTGAGCGATCGACCTTCGAGGGGTCCTTACCGGAGAATGCCCCGCCACCGTGTCGGGCCATGCCGCCGTAGGTGTCGACGATGATCTTGCGACCGGTCAGGCCGCAGTCGCCGACCGGCCCGCCGATGACGAAGCGGCCGGTCGGGTTGACGAGGAAGACCTTGCGCAGCGCATCGGCGTCGTAGAGCTCGGTCGGCAGCACGGGCAGCACGACGTGCTCCCAGAGGTCGGCGCGGATCGCGTCCTCGGCACCCTCGGCATGCTGGCTGGAGATCAGCAGCTGCTCGATCCCTGTCGGAACGCCATTCTCGTAGCGCACGGAGACCTGGGTCTTGCCGTCCGGCCGCAGGTAGTCGAGCTTGCCGTCCTTGCGCACCGCGGTGAGGCGCCGCGCAAGCTTGTGAGCGAGCGAGATCGGAAGCGGCATCAGGTCGCCGTCGAGGCCCGCCTCATCGGTTGCGTAGCCGAACATCATTCCCTGATCGCCAGCTCCGGCGACGTCCAGCTCATCGTCGTCGTTCGGGTCGGTGCGCCGCTCGATCGCCTGATCGACTCCCTGCGCGATGTCCGTCGACTGCTTGTCGAGCGTGTTGAGCACGGCGCAGGAATCGGCGGAGAAGCCGAGATCCGCATCGACGTAGCCGATCTCGCGGATCGTCTCGCGCGCGATGTTCTGGACGTCGTACTGGGCGTTCGTGCTGACCTCGCCGGCGACGACGACAAGCCCCGTGTTCACGAGCGTCTCGCAGGCGACGCGAGCGGTCGGATCCTGAGCGAGGATCGCGTCGAGGACGCCGTCGGAGATCTGGTCGGCGACCTTGTCCGGATGACCCTCGGTCACGGACTCGGAGGTGAAGAGAAAGGAGGTGTCGGTGCTCATGGGATCCAGTCGGTGGTGCCGCCACGGATGTGACGAGCCGGTTCAGGGGCTGGCAAAGCGTAGCGACGTACCGGGATGGTTCAGCTGCTGCCCGTTTCAGCGTTCGCCGCGGCGCTGCTTGCGCTCGCGCACGTCGAGGATCACGGGGACGCCGTCGAAGCCGAAGCGGGCGCGCAGGCGGTTCTCCAGGTAGTACGCGTAGTCGCGCGTGAGTTTGCCCTTGTTGTTCACCTGCAGGACGAAATACGGCGGGCGCGTCTCGGTCTGGGCGAGGTAGAGAAGCTTGAGCCGGTGCCCCTGCTTGGCAGGCGGCTGGCGGGCGTCGACGGCCTCGGCGAGGAAGCGGTTGAGCTCAGGGGTGGGGACACGCTGACGACGCCGGTCCCCGAGCAGAATCGCGTCGGCGAGCACGCGCTGCACGTTGCGTCCGCCCAGAGCGCTGATCGTGAGGATCTTCGGCCGCTGGCGCAGCTTGCGGCCAACCTTCGCGCGCTCATGGTCGAGATCGTCCTCGTTCATCGGAGAGAGATCCCACTTGTTCAGTGCGAGCAGAGTCGCGCAATTCTCCTGCATCGCGAGCTCCGCGATCCGCAGGTCCTGGGCGGTGACGCCGTCACGCGCGTCGCAGAGCACGAGTGCTACATCGGCGCGCTCGACAGCGCGCTGCGTTCGCAGCGCTGTGTAGTACTCGACGCTGTCGTCGACCTTCGCCTGGCGGCGCAGGCCGGCGGTGTCGATCAGAACCAGCTGCCGCCCGTCGACCTCGAGCGGCAGGTCGATCGCGTCACGCGTGGTCCCCGCGACGTCGCTGACGATTACCCGATCGGCGCCGAGGATCCGGTTGACGAGCGTCGACTTGCCGACGTTCGGGCGCCCGATGATCGCCAAGCGGATCGTCTCATCGTCGTCCTCGTCCTCATCCTCCGCCCGAGGCGGAAGCGCCGCGACGATGCGATCCAGAAGATCACCGGAGCCGAGCCCCTGCGCCGCCGAGACGGCCATCGGGTCGCCGAGGCCGAAGCGATGGAAGTCGGCCGCGAGCGGGATGTCCTCGACGCGGTCAACCTTGTTGGCGACGAGGATCACCGGCAGGCTGTGACGCCGGCGCAGCAGATCGGCGAGCTCAGCGTCGCCGGGGCGCATCCCGGCGCGAGCGTCAACGACGAAGATCGCGACGGCGGCCTCGTCGAGCGCAACGACCGCCTGCTCGCGAATCGAGCCGGAGATCGGGTCCAGATCGAGGCTGTCCATGCCGCCGGTGTCGATCAGCGTGAAGCGGCGTCCGTTCCAGTCGCAGGGGAGCTCCTTGCGATCGCGGGTGATCCCCGCGCGCTCGTGGACGACGGCCTCGCGGCCGCCGGTCAGTCGGTTGACGAGCGAGCTCTTGCCGACGTTCGGATAGCCGATGACCGCGACCTTCGGAAGGCTCATGCGCTCTGCAGCTCCTTGGCGCGAGCGGCGATGCGCTCAACGACCTCCTCGAGCGAGAGCCCGGTCGTGTCGATCACGTGCGCATCCGCCGCAGCGTGCAGCGGTGATGCGGCACGCTCGCGGTCGCGCGCGTCACGGTCGCGCTGCTCGGCGAGCACCTCGTCAACCGGGCGCCCGGTCTGCTCGGCGCGGCGTCGCGCGCGCTCCTCATCCGAGGCGTCGAGGTAGATCTTCAGTTCGGCGGCCGGGGCGACGACCGTGCCGATATCGCGGCCCTCCGCGACCCAGTCGCCGTCGGCGAAGAGGGCCCGCTGGCGCTCGACCATGGCGGCGCGCACCGCTGGATCTGCAGCCACGTGCGAGGCGTGCGCCGTCACATCGGGTTCGCGGATCGCGCCGGTGACGTCTTCGCCGTCGAGCAGCACCAGCTCGCCGACCTCGATCCGCAGAGCAGCGAGGTCGCCCTGCGGCTGTCGCAGGCGGGCGAGCGCCACGCAGCGGTACATCGCGCCGGTGTCGAGGTACGTGAAGCCGAGCGCACGAGCGACGGCTCGTGCGACGGTGGACTTCCCGGCCCCGGCGGGCCCATCGATCGCGACGAGCATCGAAGTCAGAGTAGGGCGCGGCTCAGCGAGCGCTCAGCGCAGGCGGGCGAGATCCTGCAGAAACCCGGGGTAGGAGACGGCTGCGGCATCCATGCCGACGATCTCCACACCCTCGCGGCTCGCCAGGCCGGCGATCGCCCCGAGCATCGCCATCCGATGGTCCCCACCGCTGTCGATCCTGCCGCCGCGCAGTCCGCCGCTGCCGCGTACGACGAACCCGTCGGGCGTTGCGACCGCGTCGCCGCCGAGCGCGTTGAGCGCCTCGACGACGGCGGTGACGCGGTCGGACTCCTTGACCCGCAGCTCCTCGGCGCCACGCACGATCGTCTCCCCTTCCGCGAAGCAGCCGAGCAGCCCGACGAGCGGCAGCTCGTCGATGGCGGCCGGGACCTCGTGGGCGTCGACGGTCGTCGCGCGCAGCGCTGCCGCACGCGTCGCGAGGTCGCTGGTCGGCTCGCCGCGCTCGATCTCAGCGCCCGCGACGGGATCCTCGAGCGCACCCTCGACAATCCCGCCCATGCGGCGCAGAATCTCGATGAAGCCGGTCCGGGTCCGATTGACGCCGCAGCCCAGAACGGTGATGTCCGAGCCCGGAACGAGCGTTGCGGCGGCCTGCCAGAAGGCAGCGGACGAGGGATCGGCTGGGACGATGAGCTCGTCGGGCAACTGGAGTTCGTCGATGCCGCCGACCGTGATGCGCGAGCCGTCTCTGCGGACCGGAACGCCGGCGAGCGTCAGCATCCGCTCGGTGTGGTCGCGGCTTGGCTCCGGCTCGACGATCGTCGTCTCCCCGGCGGCCAGCAGCGCGGCGAGCAGCACGCATGACTTCACCTGCGCGCTGGCGACCGGCAGCTCATAGGTGATCGCGCGCAGCGGACCGCCGGTGACGGTCAGCGGCGGGAAGCGTTCGCCGGTCGGTTCGATCCGCGCTCCCATCTGCGCGAGCGGCACGGCGATCCGGTCCACGGGGCGTCGCCGGATGGAGGCGTCGCCGTCGAGGACGAAGACGCGCTCCTTTTGGCCGGCCAGCCAGCCCGGAAGCAGGCGCATCAGGGTGCCCGCATTGCCGACGTCGATCACGCCGGAGGGCTGGGCGGCACCACGAAGGCCAACCCCATGTACGACGATGCGATCACCGTCGCGACTGACCTGCGCCCCGAGCGCCTTGACCGCGGCGAGCGTGGAATTTGTGTCTGCAGCATCGAGGAAGTTCCCGATGCGCACCGTCCCGGAGGACATCCCCGCGAGCAGCGCGGCGCGATGGGAGACCGACTTGTCCGCGGGCGGGATGACCTCCCCGCGCAGCGGGCCCGCCGGATCGACGCGCACGGCGCTCATGCGACGTCGATGTCCAGGCCGCGCAGGAGCTCCACCGCCTGCTGCGCGCGCGCCTGCGGCACGGCGAGGAGAATGCTGCCGCGGGTGTTGTCCGGCGACGGCGTCAGCGACATATCGACGATGTTGATGCCGGCCTCACCGAGCGTCAGCGCGATCCGGGCGATGACGCCCGGGCTGTTCGAAACAACGGCCCGCAGTTCGCGCGTGGGGCCCGCGCCCGCGGAGGCGTCGAGCAGCTCCTGATGACGACGGCCTGCCAGCGCCTGCCAGGCCTCCAGGCGCTGCGGATCGCCGTCCGCCAGCAGCTCGCGCGCAGCCTGAAGCTCGGCGATCGCCCCGTCGAGCTGCTCCAGAAGGGCATCGCGGTTGGCGCGGTAGATCCCGGTCCAGATGCCGGGGTTGGCGCCGGCGACACGCGTGGCGTCCCGGAAGCTCGGGCCGGCCTGCGGGAACCGCTCGCCGCCGAGGGCGCCGGCCGCCTGCGTGACAAGGACGTTCGCCACGACGTGCGGGAGGTGCGAAACGGCCGCCATCATCCGATCGTGATCGTCCGGCGCGACGATCTGCGCACGCGCACCGAGCCCGGTCACGAAGCGATGAACGCGTTCAAGGATCACGCCGCCGGTCTGCGGCTGCGGCGTGAGGTACCAGGTCGCCTCGTCGAAGAGATCTTCGCGCGCGTGCTCGACGCCGGCCACCTCGGCCCCGGCGAGCGGATGTCCGCCGACGAAACGCTCGTCGCCGGCGGCTGCAGCAACCACCGAGCGCTTCGTCGAGCCGACGTCGGTCACGGCGCAGGTCGGCGGGGCGAGCGCGAGAACGTCGCGCACGACCTCGTCAAGGACATCGACCGGCGCACAGAGCAGCGCGAGGTCGGCGCCATCGAGCGCCTGCGCGAGATCGGAGCAGGCCTCATCGAGCGCGCCGAGCTCCACGGCGCGCACGCCGTTGCGTCCCGTTCCCCGGACGTGGGCGCCAAGACGTCGGCGGGCGGCCATTCCGGCCGATCCGCCGATGAGCCCAGTGCCGACGACCGCGACGATCAAGCGGTCTGGCCGGCCCTCAGGAACGGGGCCTTCCCGGCGATCCGGGCGACCTGTTCGACCTTCTGGGCGTAGTCGGCGAACTCCGAGGCGCGCAGGGCCTGAGGCCCGTCACAGATCGCCTCCTCGGGGTTCGGGTGGGTCTCGACGATGATGCCGTCCGCACCTGCGGCGGCAGCGGCCAGCGAGAGCGACTCGACGAGATCGCGTCGCCCTGCCGCATGGCTCGGGTCGACGACGATCGGAAGATGCGTCATCTGCTTGAGGACCGGCACAGCCATCAGGTCCAGCGTGAAGCGGTACGCCGTCTCAAAGGTGCGGATGCCGCGCTCGCAGAGCATGACCTTCTCGTTGCCCTCCTTGAGGATGTACTCCGCGGCGAGCACGAACTCCTCGAGGGTCGCTGAGAGACCGCGCTTGAGCAGCACGGGGCGCCCGGCGCGGCCGACCTCGGCCAGCAGGCCGTAGTTCTGCATGTTGCGGGCGCCGAGCTGGATCACGTCCGCCACCTCGAGGACCGGCTCGACGTCGCGTGCGTCCATCAGCTCGGTGACGATCGGCAGCCCGAACTGCGCCTTCGCCTCGGCGAGCAGCTTGAGGCCCTCGACGCCGAGGCCCTGGAAGGCGTACGGCGAGGTGCGGGGCTTGTAGGCGCCGCCGCGCAGCATGTTCGCGCCGGCGTCTTTGACGACCTGTGCGGTGGCCATCAGCTGCTCACGTGACTCGACGGTGCACGGGCCTGCCATCAGGCAGAAGTGCTCCCCACCGATCATCGCGCCCCCGATCTCGAAGACCGAGGCCTCGCGATGCTGCTCGCGCGATGCGAGCTTGTAGGGCTTGAGGATCGCCACCACCTTGCTGACGCCGGGCAGCCCGTCGAGCTCGAGCTCGCTGACGCGAACCTCGGTGTCGGTGTCGCCGATCGCCCCGATCAGGGTCACCTCGCGCCCGCTGCTGACATGCGCGGTTCCCCCAACGGATTCGATGCGCTCCACGACGGACCGGATCTCCTCTTCGGTCGCATCGGACTTCATCACGATCAGCATGCTTGGGTCGTCCTTCTGGCTTGCAATGGCTTGCGGGCGGGACCTGCGCCACGGATGGTACGGCGCCCGGCGAAAAAGATCGCGTCAGGCGCGGAGGATTTCGCCCAGCTCATTCAGGAAGCGGGCATTCTCGTCGGGGCGCCCGAACGAGACACGCAGCCAGCCGTCGCGCCCGAGCGCGCCGCCGGCACGCACCAGCACGCCGCGTTCGGCGAGTTCACGCACCACACGAGCCTCGAATTCGGCTGCGTCGGCGCCGTCCGGGAGCGGCAGACCGAACCAGATGAAGTTCGCCTGCGACTCGGCCGACTCGATCCCCAGCTCGCGCAGTCCCTCGGCGATCGTCACGCGCGCCACGATCGCGCGCTCGACGCGCTCGGTGACGGCGTCCTGGTGGCGCAGCGCCTCGACGGCAGCGGCCTGTGCGACTGCGCTGCAGAAGAACGGCTGACGGATCACGTCGACCGCCTGCACCGGCTCCGGCGAGCCGCAGAGCGCAAATCCGACCCGCAGGCCGGCGAGTCCGTAGATCTTGCTGAAGGTTCGCAGCAGGATCAGGTTCGGGTGCTCGCGCAGCAGCTCGATGCTCGCGTCCGGGTCGTCGAGCGCGGAGAACTCGATGTACGCCTCGTCGAGCAGCACGCAGACGTGCCGCGGGACGCTGGCGACGAAGTCCGCGATCTGCGCGAGCGGAAGGGCGGTCCCCGTGGGGTTGTTCGGGTTGTTGACGATCACCAGCCGCGTCGCTGCCGTGATCTGCGTCAGCATCGCCTCCAGATCGTGCTCGTCGCGCTCGTTGAGCGGAACGCGGATGCCGGTGGCGCCGGAGGCGGCCTCCAGGTGCGGATAGACCGAGAATGAGGGCCAGGCGTAGACGAGCTCGGCACCCGGCTCCAAGAGCGCCTCGCCGAGCGCGAGCAGCGTGTCGCAAGAGCCGTTCCCGAGCGCGATCCGCTCGCTGGGGACGCCGTAGCGCTCACTCAGCGCGCGGCGCAGCGCCGAGCCCTTGGGGTCCGGATAGCGGTTGAGGCCACGCAGGACGCGATCCATCGCCTCGACCACCGCGGGCAGCGGCGGATCGGGCGATTCATTCGAAGCGAGGTGGGCGACCTCTTCGGGGAGGTTGTACGCCGACGCGGCCGGATAGACCGGGATGCGGGCGACGCGCCGTGAGTACTCGATGGCCACGGCGGTGATTCTGGCAGCCGCGCGGCGTCCCTACT
>WLNG01000219.1 GCA_009699915.1 Actinomycetota bacterium | reverse complement strand
CGATGCGAGAGCGCCTGCGCAGGACGGGCGACCGCGTAGCGATCGGGACGCAAAGCCGGAAGGCGCTGCTCGAGCTCACGCGCCCAGCGCTCGACTCCGCCCAGCTCCGGGCGGGCCGCGGCGCGGGCGTTCAGGAGAACCGGTCTGATGGCGCGCTCCCCCTGTCACGCCGATGCTGCAGCGCCTCCTCGAGAAAGCGGGCGTGGAGCCGGTGCTCGCCGGAGATCTCCGGATGGAAACTCAGCACCGTGACCGATCCCTCGCGCGCCGCCACCGCGTGGCCGTCTACCTGCGCGAGCAGCTCGACACCCGGCCCGGGATCGGTGATCCACGGGGCACGGATGAATGCGGCGCGAACCGGCCCTCCATCGAGTCCGAGGTCGAGATCGGCCTCAAAGCTGTGGACCTGCCGTCCGAAGGCATTGCGCTGCGCGCGCATGTCCATCAGGGCCAGATGGTCGCGGTCGGCGAGGATCAGCCCGGCACAGGTGCCGAGGATCGGGACCCCGGAGCGACGCAACGCGCGCAGCGGCTCTGCGAGCCCCTCACGTTCGATGCCAAGCGTCATCGTGGTCGATTCCCCGCCGGGCAGGACGAGCGCATCCAGATCCGCAAGCTGTGCGGGTGTGCGGACCTCGCGGACCGTGGCGCCGAGCGCCTCGAGAACCGACTTATGTGCCTGGAAGTCACCCTGCAGCGCGAGCACACCGACGAGCAGGGAACCGTCGGCCTGCTGGCCCGCCATCGGTTACCAACCGCGGTCGGCGAGAACCTGCGTGGGGTCGAGCTTGCTCGCCTCGATAGACGCCATCGCCTGTCCGAGGCTCTCGCTGGCCTTGAGCACCCGATCCCAGTCCTCGAAGTGGGTCGTTGCCTCGACAACGGCGGCAGCGCGACGCTCAGGATTCTCGCTCTTGAAGATCCCGGAGCCGACGAAGACGCCTTCAGCTCCCAGATGCATCACGAGCGCAGCATCAGACGGCGTCGCGATCCCGCCGGCGCAGAACATCACGACGGGAAGGCGGCCCTCACGGGCGGCTGCTCGCACGAGGTCGAGCGGCGCTCCATGGTCCTTGGCGGCCGTCGCGAGCTCGGCGTCGTCGAGCTGCTGCAGACGACGGATCTCGCCGGTGATCGTGCGCAGATGGCGCACGGCCTCGACGATGTCACCGGTGCCGGCCTCGCCCTTCGAGCGGATCATCGCCGCGCCCTCACCGACGCGCCGCAGCGCCTCGCCGAGATTCGTCGCGCCGCAGACGAACGGGACCTTGAACGGCCACTTGTCGATGTGGTGCGACTCGTCCGCCGGGGTGAGAACCTCGGACTCGTCGATGTAGTCCACCTCGAGCGCCTCGAGCACGCGCGCCTCCGCGAAATGCCCGATCCGCGCCTTCGCCATGACGGGAATCGTCACGGCGTCCTGGATGCCGCGGATCATCTCCGGATCGCTCATGCGGGCAACTCCGCCATCGCGACGGATGTCCGCGGGGACGCGCTCCAGAGCCATCACCGCACATGCACCTGCGGCCTCGGCGATCCGTGCCTGTTCGGCGTCGACGACGTCCATAATGACGCCGCCCTTGAGCATCTCAGCAAGCCCGGCCTTGACCCGGAATGTGGCTTCGTCGCGCATCATGCTCAGTGTACGGACGAGCAGCGTGTGACGATTGAAGACCGGCGCTACTTGAGCCGGAAGGCCTTGATCCGATCGGCGTAGCGATCGGTGTCCCTGCTGTACACGCCGTAGGCGAGTGCCTGGAGCAGGCTCAGCAGAGCGGTGTGCGAGCGCACATATGCCGGGGAGTTCGACGAGTAGTAGAGCTGGACGCTGGCAAGCTTGGCGACATCGGAGAGCGTCGCGTCGGTGATCGCAATCGTCTTCGCCTTGCGATGGCGCGCGATCTTCATCGCACGCACGACGAGCGGATGCGGCCTGCCGGCGCTGAGGCCGACGACGACCGTGTGCTCGTCGATCCGGCCAAGCCGGCTGAGCGCCTCCTGCGACGGGCTGGCCGCAATCTCGGCCGGGACGTCAAGCAGATTGAGCAGATGGCGCAGGTAGCTGGCGAAGAAGGCCATCTGATCGGTGCCGACGACGAGCACGCGCGGCGCGTCGCTGATCGCCTCGATCGCGGCCTGGACGTCGCTACGGGAGATCTTGCGCGCGGTCTCCTCGACATTTGCGTGATCGGCGGCAATCGCCGTCTCGAACTCGCTCTGATCGAGTGCAAAAAGCGGCTGGGACCCGGCTGCGCCACCGACCTCTCCGGCGGCGATGCGCCGGCGATACTCCTCACGAGCTGAAGCCTGCAGCTCCGGGAAGCCCTCGAAGCCGAGTGCCTGCGAGAAGCGCACGACCGTACTGCTGGAGGTGTTCGCACGGCGTGCGAGCTCCTCCGCTGTTTGGAAGGCGACCTCGTCAAGGTGATCGACGATGTACTGAGCGACATCCTTTTGCGAGCGCGAGAACTCGTCGAAACGCGACTGGATGTACTCCGAGAGCGTCTGATGGCCGCTGACCTCGTGGGGCGCGGTGGGAGTGGGGATAGCTGTCCTCTTCATGGGCAGATTGCTGTTTCGACGTGCAGAGCTCCGGTTCCTGCCTGAGCGACCTCAGGCAGGTACCGTCAACCTCATGACCGACCGCATCACACTCGAACCTTCGGCGATCGAACGCCTGATCCGCAGCGCAGCGCTCGAGGATCTTCGCGAGGAGACGACCCCCGATGCGCGCGAGCGATCGCTCGGCCAGGCGGAGACGGCGCTCAACGCGCTCTGCGGCCTGAGCGACCGTGAGGGACCCGATGGCGTCTGGGACGTGCTTGCGACGCTCGACCGTCGGCGGCTGTTGACGTTCGCCACCTTCGCGGTGAGCGAACTGGCGACGACCGACTTCGCGCGCGAGGGCTGATGGGCCGGGCAGGGATCGAACCTGCATCGGACGGGTTATGAGCCCGCTGCTCTACCGGTTGAGCTACCGGCCCGGTTGAGCCGCCCATCCTCGCAGGAGCAGCCGCGTCCTGTCCTCGCGTGTAGGCTCGCGTCGTGTCTGATCATCTGAAGCAGTTCTACATCGACGGCGCCT
>WLNG01000218.1 GCA_009699915.1 Actinomycetota bacterium | reverse complement strand
GTCGTCAGGGACGCAGCATCGCCGGCCGGCACGACGATCCCCGTGTGCCCATCGCGCACGAGCCCGCCCGCGGCCGCGCCGACGGCATCGGTCGCGAGGACCGGCGCGCCCTGCAGCATCGCCTCATTCGCGACCAGCCCCCAGGGCTCGCGGAAGGCCCGCGTCGCGACCGAGGGGATCACGACGAGGTCGGCGGCGCAGTAGAGATCGCGCAGCGCCTCGCGCGCGAGCACGCCGGCCGCGATGGCGCCTGAGGGCAGGGCTCCAACATCGCTCGTTCCGACGCCCGCAAGTGCGAGCGCGTCGCCGCTCGTGGGCGGCAGCGCGCGCCAGGCTTCGAGCAGCACCTCGACCCCCTTGCCGGGCGTGGGCCTGCCGGCGTAGACGACGAGGAAGCCCGCTGGCCCGAGCCCGAGGCGCGCCCGGGCCGCCACGGGATCGCCGGGCTGCGACCAGAAGTCGGTGTCCACGGCCTGCGGGACGACGTGCACATTGCGCGCCCCGTGCGAGCGGGCGTAGGTGGCGACGTGCGGGCCGTAGGCGAGCGTCGCATCGGCGCCGCGCTCGATCGCGCGCAGCAGCGGCGTTGCGGCGATGTGCGCCGGGGTACGCACCGGTGCCCAGATGCCGGTCCAGTAGAGGAAGGGAACGCGCGCCCGCCGGGCGCCGGTGAACGCCGCGGGCAGCGCGATGCGTCCGGCGCTCGTCGCAATCACCGCGCGATGACTGCCGCTGGCTGTGGCGGCATGCACGGCGCGCTGGGCCATGCGCCGGAAGGGCACGCCCGGATCGGCGACCCCCGGCGTCGCATGGTGCAGCCGTCCGTCGTAGATCGCGACCTCGATCCCCTCGGCCTCGTGCAGGGCATGCAGGCTGGGAATCCGGTCCGGGGGGACGTGGTTGGTGACGAGCAGTACGGGCTTCATCGCGCCGCCGCCTCGCGGTAGGCGGCGAGGGTCGCACGTGCGCATGCCTCCCAGGTGAAGTGCTCCTCGGCGGTGCGACGCGCCCGCTCGCCCAGCTCGCTCAGACCGGCCGGGTCGGCGAGCAGCCCGTCGATCGTCGCTGCGAGCTCCTCGACCTCGCCGGGGGCGACGAGGCGGATGCCGTCGCCTGCGCGGGCGATCTCCGCCGGTCCCGGTTCCCCGCGCGCGCCGATCGCCGGAACCCAGCCGGCCATCGCTTCGATGTATGCGACGCCGAAGGCCTCGTCCACGCTCGGCATCACGAGGAGGGCGCATCGCCGTGCCCGCTCGAGCGCCGCTGCGTGTGGGAGCTGGCCGGCGAATTCGACGCGATCCTCCAGCCCGAGCTCGCGTGCGAGTCGCTGCAGCCGTTTGCGCTCTGGCCCGTCGCCGATGATCAGGTACTCGGCGTGTGGCCGGCGTTCGCGCAGAACCCACAGCGCGCGCAGGACGTCCGCGTGACGCTTGCGCGGCGCCAGATGGGCGAGGGTGACCAGCCGTTGTGGTCCCTCGCGCGGCGTGCGGCGGGTCGGCAGCTCGGTCCCCAGTCGCACGGTGCGCGCGGTCTGCGCACCGAGCTCGCGGCAGGCGCGCGCGATGCCGTCGCTGTTGGCGAGCACCGCCGCGGCGGTACCGAAGACGCGTTCGATCGCCGCGCGTCCGTCGGCATGGCGTGGCGCGGTGTGAAAGATGTCGGCCCCGTGCTCGGAGATCACGAGCGGGACGTCCACGCCCGCCCGGAGCACGGCATCGCCTGCGGGGACGGCGTTGTGGGCGTGCACGACATCGAAGGGGAAGCGCCGGTGCAGGCGTCGCAGCGCGCGGCCGAGCGGGCGCGCCGCCCAGCGCCCCCAGGATCCGTAGCTGCGCGACTTCGGGGGAGAGGCGTAGCGCACATAGGTCACCGGGATGCCATCGAGCACGAGCCGCCGAGGATGGCGCGCCATGCGTAGAGCGGCCCCGGGCCGCTTGAGCACCGGCGTGGCTGCAGGCGGGACGATTCGGTGGAGGACGAGCACCTCGACCTCGACGCCCATGGCCTGTACGGCGCGCGCCTGCTCGTGCGCCCAGATCCCGAGAACCGGGTCATCCGCACGCGGGTAGAACTCGGCGACGATCACGACCTTCATCGGTGCACCACCAGCGTGCGGATCTGATCACGCGGCACGTAGTCGCGGCCGGTCAGGAAGGTCCGGGCCTCGGCGATCGCCGCCTCGCGCGGGTAGGTCGCGGCGGCCGGTCGCAGCGTGTGCGCGATCGCGGTCGCGTCCACGATGCCGATCGGCCAGCCATGCTCGCGCGCGACGGCGGACCAGTGCGTGTCCAATCCCCATCCCATGCGCAGCTCGGGGAATGGCAGCAGCTCTGACGCCGCAACCCGGTCGAAGGCCGTGACGGGCCCGATCTCAACGAACGTCGTCTCGCGGACCCGCGCGCCGACGGCGCGCCGGGTGATCGGCCATGCGGCATGCGAGCGGCGCCGGTGAGCCGGCTGTGCGACTCGCAGCTGCGCCGATTCGGCAGCGGCGAGGAAGCGGTCGAGGAAGCCTGCGGGGAGCAGGACGTCATCGTCGATGACGAGCACCCAGTCGTAGGAGGAGAGGTCGCGGCCGTCGAGCAGCTCGTTCAGCCGCTCGAACTTCCCGGCGCCGGTCGCTGCGCCGACGATCTGGTCTACGTCGTGCCGCGACCGTTGGAGCTCCGCGCCGGTCTGCGTGACGAGGTTCGGTAGGTCCTCCCGCGCGATCGTCAGTGTCAGTACGCGGCGGCACGGCAGCTGCCGCCCGTCCCGCGTGGCGCGGCGGCGCGTGCCGTCGAGCGCACCGCGCACGTCGAGCGCGCGGTCGAGGGCGCTCGCGGCGAGCGCCCGGCGACCCTCGACGTTCCCCGAGCTTCCGCTGAGGAAGTCGTCCGGGCCAGCCGGCGGCGGAGCGGGGGCAAGCCGCAGCGCGGCCTCCAGGCGCCCCAGTGCGTGGGCGGCCATCACCGGGCCCATCGTGCAGCGGCGCCGTGGCCCGTGCCAGAGGCTCCCGGCGAGGGTGCGCAGCTCTGCTGCGATCCCCGGCGCGGCGCGCTTGCGCTCGTCGAGGCGCCGCGACTGGCGTCCGCGCGCCCGCGCGGCACGGCAGAGCGCCGGCAGG
>WLNG01000217.1 GCA_009699915.1 Actinomycetota bacterium | reverse complement strand
CGATCGCGCGGACATCGTGCGCAACGACCGGATCGCCGCGGACGAGGTCGCCGAGCTGCTCGATGGCGTGACCGGGCTGGCCGTCCAGGCCGTCGGCGAGCTGCGCGCCGGCCAGGTCGAGCCACGTCCCGCCGGCTGCTCCAGCGGCCGCGGCTGCGCCAATCCCGCGATCTGCCGGTGCGACCCGTGAGCCCGCCCGACCGCACGCTGCTCGAGGACTCGGACGGCACGCTGCTCGGACGCCGCGGAACGCGCCTGCTCCCCGAGCAGGCGGCGGTCGTCCTCGATCGGGAGGGGCCGCTGATGGTGGCCGCGAACGCCGGCTCTGGAAAGACGACCGTGCTGGTCGAGCGCTTCGTACGGCATGTCGTCGAGGACGGGATCGATCCGCGGGCGATCCTCACGATCACGTTCACGCGCCGGGCCGCCGGGGAGCTGCGCGGACGCATTCGCGAGCGGCTGCTGGAGCTCGGATGCGCCGCGGAGGCGCGGCGCCTTGAGGGGGCGTGGATCTCCACGATCGACGGGTTCTGCAACCGCGTTCTGCGGTCCCATGCGGTGCTCGCGGGACTCGATCCGCGTGCCGACATCCTTGCGCCGGCTGAGCTCGAGCTGCTCGTGCAGGATGCCTGGGAGGACGCGGTCGGTGGGCTGATAGCCGACCCGGGCGTGCTCGACCTGCTCGATCGGTTCGGCTACGAGGAGCTCCTCGTGCTCGTACGCGGCCTCCACGATGAGCTGCGCAGCGCCGGCACCACCGTGCCGCGGCTGCCGCTCCCCGCGCCCGAGTCCGACGCGGACCGCCTGCTGTTCCCAGCGCTGAAGGGGCTGGATGCCCTGCTAGCGGCGTTCGGTGCGCAATTCACCCGGCGCAAGCATGCGCGCCATGGTCTCGATTACGCCGATCTGGCGATCGGCACGCGCGACCTCTTCCTCCGGCACCCTGCGGTTGCACAGGGCTACGCCGCGCGCCTGCAGCGGGTGATGGTCGATGAGTTCCAGGACACGAATCGCCTCCAGGTCGAGCTGTTCGAGGCGCTAGGGCAGCCGAATGTCTTCTTCGTCGGCGATCGCCTGCAGTCGATCTATGGGTTCCGCCACGCGGATGTCGGCGGGTTCGAGCGCGAGTGGGAGCGGTTCGGCGCGCAGGGCAGGGCGCGCGAACTGGCGACGAACTTCCGCTCGCGCCCCGAGATCCTCGGGCTGATCAATGCGGCGTTCGGAGACGCGCATGACCGTTACACCCCACTCGCTCCGGGCCGGCAGAGCGCGCAGACCGGGCCTGCCGTCGAGGTGCTGCTGACCGACAGCAGCGCCTGGTCGCAGATCCCGGTCGAGGACCCGCTGATGCTCGGGCTCGCGACGCAGATGCCCGATGGAGCGCCGACGGCAGTCCGCGCCGAGGCACGGCTTCTCGCTCAGCGCATCGCCGAGCTCGTCGCCGCGGGGCGGAAGGCCGGCGAGATCGTCGTGCTTCTGCGCGCGACGACCCACATGGCGTCCTTTGAGCGCGCGATCGAGCTGGCCGGCGTGCCGGTGATCGCCGGCGCCGGTACCGGCTGGTGGGACCGCCGCGAGGTGCAGGACGTGCTGAACCTGCTGGCCGTCGTCGCGAATCCGTACGAGGAGTCGGCGCTCCTCGGGCTGCTGGCGGGGCCGCTCGGGCGCCTTTCGAGCGACGACCTCGCGCTGCTGGCGCTCGAGCGCCGCGCCCGGCGCGGCTCGCTCTGGGAGGTCGTCGGGCTGGTTGCCCGGGGAGAGCGCGATGGGCTTCCCGGCCGCGTCGGCCAGGAGGCGCGCGAGCGGCTGACCGCGCTGTACCTACTGATCGAGCGCGAGCGCGGCGCTGCAGTCTGGAGCGGCCCCGCCGATCTCATCGAGCGACTCGTGGCGGACACCGGCTTCGACATCCACATCCTGCGCGGGTCGGACGGGGACAGGCGCCTGGCGAACGTGCGCAAGCTCGCGCGCATCGCCGACGACTTCGCCAGGCGGTCAGGCGGTGACCTGCGCGCGTTCATCGATCACGTCGCCGTCGAGCGTCGGACCGCACGCCGCACGCCGGACGCGCCGCTCGATGCTGGGGAAGATGACGTTGTGCGCGTCATGACCGTCCACGGCGCCAAGGGACTTGAGTTCCCGGTCGTCGTGCTCGCGGACATCGGGCGGTCCGGGCAGGGCGGCGCCGGTTCGGTGCTCGTACGCGACGGCCGCGTCGGCCTGAAGCTCCGCCGCTCCGACGGCGGGGAGGCCGACGTCGGGTTCGCCTACGACGAGCTCGCCGCGGGCCATGAGCAGCGCGAGATCGAGGAGGAGCGGCGGATCGTGCACGTGGCGGTGACCCGCGCTGAGGAGCTCCTGATCCTCAGCGGCACCTTCGACGGCGGGAAGGGCTGGGGCGCTGCCGGGCTGCGCAGGCCCGCGCTCGCCTGGATGGGACCGGGCCTCTTCGGCGACGCCACGCCCAGCAGCGGGAGCCGTACCGTCGGCGGCGTGCCGGTGGCAGTGACCGTCAGCGAGCCGCTCTCTGGCGCGCTGAGGCTCGCCCCGCCGCCGCCCGTCGCTCCGCCCGCCGCGCCGGTTCCGCCACCGGTCGTCGAGCAGCCCGCGCCTGGGCCGCCGCCGGCGCCGCCCGCGACGCTCAGCTACTCCTCGCTGCGCGAATACGACCGCTGCGGCTACGGCTGGTACCTGCGGCGGGTGCTCGATCTGCCGGCGATCGAGCGTCCCGCAGGCACCGGCGGGACGCTCGCGCTCCGCCGCGGCTCGGTCGCGCACGCGGTGCTCGAACACGCGCGTTTCGACGTGGGTGCCGCGCCGCCCACGCAGGAGGAGGTGGTCGTCGCCGCCGAGCAGGGAGGGATCGACCTCGAGGGCATCGATCTTGCCGAGCAACTCGCGCTCGCCGCGACCTTCCTCGACGGGCCGCTGCGCGCGCGGGCTGCCGCCGCGGTGCGCGTGCGCCGCGAGGCGCCGTTCGCCGTCGCCCTCACCGGCGCGCTGCCCGATGGGCCGCTCCTGACCGGCGTCATCGACCTGCTGGTCGACGAACAGGAAGGCGCGGTGCTGGTCGTCGACTACAAGACCGACCACGTCGCCCCCGATGACGATTTGGAGGCGCACGTCGCGGGCACCT
>WLNG01000216.1 GCA_009699915.1 Actinomycetota bacterium | reverse complement strand
GTACGTGTGCAGCTTGAGCGTGGACGCCTCGATCTGCGCCCAGCGGGCCCGCAGGGTGTCGAGGTCGCCCGCGTCGTAGAGGCCGAGCAGCTCGTCGCGGGCGACGGCAGGCTCAAGGAAGACCGACTTCGCCTCGATGCTCTGCTCGAGCGAGATCTCGATGCGGTTCGCCACCGTGACCCAGCCCTCCGGGTCGAGCGCGGCGGTGAGCGCGTCGGAGCCCTTGCGCTCGAAGAGCCAGGAGAGCATCGCGCTCATCCAGCCGACGTACACGGCAGCGAAGCCGCCGCGCGCGCTGAGGACCTGATCGAGCGTCTCCGCGATCGCGGCGCGATCGCCGCCCGCAAGCGCATCGTCCAGCAGTTGGCCGCCGGTGCGGCACATCGCATTGAGTTCATCCTGCGTGCAGAGCAGCTCACCACTAGCGGACATCTCGCCTCCCTTGGGACTTCACGTTCGCCTGACCGTACCCCGGCCGCGGCCGCCCGCGGGAGAACTTCCCGCCGCCGCTGTCGGCTTGTACGGGCACCCAGCGACCGGCGCGCACCAAGGCGCGGATCGGCGAGCGAGGTGGCAAGATCACCGTCCATATGACCGAGAACAGCGCCCCGCGCGACCCCCGAGACCTCTTCGACCTGACCGGCCGCGTCGCCATCGTGACCGGCGGCAGCCGCGGTCTGGGCCGTGAGATGGTGCTCGCGATGGCGGCCGTCGGCGCCGACGTCGTGATCGCCAGCCGCAAGCTCGACGCCTGCGAGGAGCTCGCCGAGCACGTGCGCGCGACCACCGGCAGGCGCGCCCTGGCCGTCGCGGCGCACGCGGCCAACTGGGACGACATGGACCGCCTCGCCGACGCCGCCTACGCGGAGTTCGGCAAGGTCGACATCCTCGTCAACAACGCGGGGCTCTCCCCCCTCTACGAGAACGTCGAGTCGATCACCGAGGAGCTGTGGGACAAGACCCTCGGCGTGAACCTCAAGGGCGCCTTCCGCCTGACGGCGCTCGTCGGCTCGCGGATGGCGGCCGGCAGCGGCGGATCGATCATCAACGTCTCCAGCGTCGCCGCGCGCTACCCCAAGCCGGAGGTCATCCCCTACGCCGCCGCCAAGGCCGGGCTGAACGCGATCACGCAGGCCTTCGCCCGCACCTGGGGCGCGAAGGTGCGCGTCAACGCAATCCTCCCCGGCTCGTTCATGACCGACATCTCCAAGGCGTGGGACAAGGAGGCGTTCGCCAAGGAGGCGGCCGGCTATGCGATGGGCCGCGGCGGGCAGCCGGATGAGATCGTCGGCGCCGCGCTCTACCTGGCCAGCGACGCCTCGACGTTCACCACCGGCGCGCTGCTGGACGTTGACGGCGGCTACTGGCCGTAGCCGTCAGCGGCCGGTCCACTCGGGCGGGCGCTTCTCGATGAAGGCGCGCACGCCCTCCTGGACGTCCTCACTTGCTTGAACCTGCCGGTTGGCGTCATCGCTGAGTTCCCAGCCTTCGCGCTCGGGCAGATCGCGGGAGGCCAGCAGGACCTGACGCGACAGGAACACCGCCAGCGGGCCGTTGCGCGTGATGCGCTCGGCGAGCGCCAGCGCCTCCTCCAGCACCGTCCCGGGGGCGCAGAGCACGTTGACGAGTCCGTACCGCTCGGCGACCTGCGCGCTGATCGGGTCGCCGGTCAGCACCATCTCCATCGCGATGTGCGGGGGCAGCCGGTCGCCCAGCCGCAGCAGCGCTCCGCCGGAGGCGATCAGCCCGCGCTTGACCTCGGGCACGCTGAATGTGGCCTGCTGCGAGGCTACGACGAGGTCACAGGCGAGGATGATCTCAAGCCCACCGGCAAGCGCCGGGCCGTCGACGGCGGCGATGATCGGCTTTGAGCGCTCGCGCCGGACGAAGCCGGCGAAGCCGCCGCGCTCAGTCACCAGCTCCCCGCCGCGGCCGGCGCCGACGGCCTTGAGGTCCGCGCCGGAACAGAAGATCGGGGGAACGCCCGTCAGGATCCCGACGCGCAGCTGCGGGTCGGCCTCAAGACGATCGACGGCCGCCTCAAGCCCCTGGGCCACCTCCGGGCTGACCGCGTTGCGCGCCTTCGGCCGGTCGATGGTGATGACGAGGCAGGAACCCTCGACTCGCACATCGACCGGCGCGGCCATTGCAGTCTTCCCCGGCGCCTAGAGGCGCTGGATGATGGTGCCGGTGCCCAGCCCGCCGCCGCAGCACATCGCGACGAGGCCGAACTCCTTATCGGTGCGCTCGAGCTCATGCAGCAGCGTGGTGATGAGCCGCGCGCCGGTGGAACCGAGCGGATGCCCGAGCGCCATCGCGCCGCCGTTGACGTTGACGCGATCAAGGTCGGCCCCGGTCTCACGCAGCCACGCGGCCACGACCGGCGCGAACGCCTCGTTGATCTCGACGAGATCGATGTCGTTGATCGACATGCCGGTGCGCTCCAGCAGCTTCCGGGTCGCGGGGATCGGGCCCTCGAGCATCTTCACCGGGTCGCATCCGACGGAGGTCTGATCGACGATCCGCGCGCGCGGGGTGAGGCCCAGCTGCTCGGCCTTCTCACGTGAGGTGAGCAGCACCGCCGCAGCCCCGTCGGAGATCTGCGAGGCATTGCCCGCGGTGATCCTGCCGTCCGGCTTGAAGACGGGCTTGAGCTCGGCGAGCGCCTCGACCGTCGTCCCCGGGCGGATGCCCTGGTCGGTGGTGTAGCTCTCCGAACCGACCGCGAACGGGATGATCTCCCGATCGAAGCGGCCCTCCTGCGTTGCCTGCTGGGCGAGCGCATGGGAGCGCACCGCGAGCTCGTCGAGCTCGGTGCGACCGATGTCCCACTGCTCGGCGATCATCTCGGCGCCGAGGCCCTGCCCGACGATGTTGTGCTTGTCGAGCAGCTGCTGCGTCATGGCGCTGCCGTAACGCTCCTGCGTGTCGGCCATCGCCGCGAACGAGTTGTGGCCCATGTGCTCAACGCCGCCGGCGAGCACGACGTCATGGACGCCGGAGGCGATCTGCGAGGCGCCGAAGCCGACGGCCTGCTGCGCGGAGCCGCACTGCAGGTCGATCGTCTGTGCTGAGGCCTCGATCGGATGACCCTCCTGCAGCCAGGAGTTGCGGGCGACGTTCAGCGTCTGCTCGCCGAACTGCTGAACGCAGCCGCCGATGACGTTCTCCACCTCGGCGGCGGGAACGCCGG
>WLNG01000215.1 GCA_009699915.1 Actinomycetota bacterium | reverse complement strand
CGGAAGCGGTGGAACTCGCCCTGGAAGTCGATCTCACGAATCAACGATGGTTCGGCGTAGACCCGGGCCTCCTTGTCCTTGACGAGCGCGCCGTCGGCCCAGCTCTCCTCCCAGAGCCGGTAGACGCCCTCGCAGAACTCGTCGGCCATGTCGTAACGGGTGTCGTGTGCGATCAGCCCGTCGAGGCCCATCGCGCGCGCGCCGCTCTGCAGGTAGCTGGTGACGATGTTCCAGCCGAGGCGCCCGTCGAGCATGTGGTCGAGCGTGGAGATGCGCCGCGCGAAGCTGTACGGCCGTTCGTAGGTCGCGCTGCCGGTCATCGTGAAGCAGAGGTTCTCGGTGACGGCTGCCATCCCGGTCAGCAGGGAGGCCGGGTCCAGGCTCGGTGCCTGCGAGCCGTTGCGCAGCGCTCCGGCGGCGCTCCCCTCGTAGGCGTCGGGGAAGCCGTAGACGTCGGCGATGAACAGGTTGTCGAAGAGGCCACGCTCGAGCAGCCGCGCGTACTGCGTCCAGTAGCTGAGCTTCGTGTAGTCAACGGCGCGGTCGCGCGGGTGGGCCCAGAGCCCGAAGGCTTGGAAGCTGGGGTTGCCCTGCTCGAGGGCGTTCAGACGGATCTCCTTCGGCATGGCGGTCACGGTACCGATGCTCGGATATGCTCGCGGCCCGCCGACCGAGGAGCTTTGTTGTGTTCATTTCCCTGCTCAGCTACAGCCGCGAGATCGCCGATGACGACCCGCTGCACAGGGCGCACGTCGCCTTCGTCGTCGAGCACATCAACGCCTCGCGCTTCCTCTCCGCGGGCAAGCGCCCCGGGATCAATGGCGGCTGCCTGATCGTCTACGGCGACGACGAGCAGGAGACGCGCGCGCTGCTCGACCAGGATCCGTACGTGATCGACGGCGTCGCCACCTACGAGCTTCACCACGTCACCGTCAGTCTCGCCGATCCGAAGAGCAGCCTCGCCGGATGAGCGCCGGCGACGTCCTCCTGGTCGCCAGCCAGTTCGGCCAGAAGCTCGACTTCTTCGACGCGGTGACGCTCGAGAAGCTTCAGACGATCGAGGACCTGCTCGCCCAGCCGCACGAGATCGCGTGGGACCCGGGGCGGCGCCTCGCGTACCTCACGCACACCTACCGCGCCGGCGCCTACGGCGAGGGCAAGCCGAAGGCGCACGAACTGAGCGTGATCGACCCCGACGCGCGCGCGATCGTCGACATCATCGACCTGCGCCCGTTTATGGCTCCGCACGACGTCGAGTTCGACCCGGTCCACGACCTCATCTATGCGAGTGTCGAGGAGGAGAACGGCCGCAACGGGATCGTGGTCGTCGATCCGAAGACGCGCGAGATCGTCGGCGACATCCCCGTCTCCGCGCCGAACACGCACTGGATGTGCATCACCCCGGACGGCGCGAAGGCTTACCTCACGCACAAGGAGGCCGAGCAGATCACCGTCGTCGACCTGCTCGCGCGCCGCCAGATCGCGGCGATCCCGTCACCGGCCGGCGCGGAGGAGATCGACGCCTCGCCGGATGGCCGCCACGTCTTCGCGGCGACGCCGATGATGAGCCTCACGATCAACGTCGCCCAGGGCCAGCTCAACAAGCGCACGCCCGAACCAGGGACGCCCGCCCCGCGCGTGCTGAAGATCGACACCGCCACCGACGAGGTGGTCGGCCAGCTCGACTTCGAGGAGTATCTCGCCGCGATCCGCGTCGCACCGGACGGCCGCGTGCTCGTCAGCGAGATGCACTTCCCCGATCCGGGCGCCGAGTCCGGCGGCCCCATCCGCGGGCGGCTGAACGTCATCGACCCGGATTCGATGGAGCTGCTGGCGAGCGTCGTCTGCGACGAGCTTCCGTTCACGATCCGCTGCTCGCCCGACAGCTCGACCGCCTACGTCGCCAACCTCAAGACCGGCTCGGTGTCGGTGGTCGACCTCGGCACGTATGAGGTCGTCGCGACGCTTGACAACAACATCGGACCCGCCTTCGGCGGGTCACACGGGATGACGTACGTCCCCGCTCGCTAGCGGGCGATCGCCGACCAGTCGAGCTCGAGGTCGGGCTGCTCCTCGAGCTGCACGCCGACGGTCTTCAGCATGTCGGCGGTCATCCGGTAGAAGCCGATCGTCAGGACGATCTCCAGCAGCGCAGGCGTGTCGTAGCGCTGCGCGAGCGCGTTCCAGTGCGCGTCGCCCAGCTCGCCGCGGGCGAGCAGCTCGTCGGTCACGTCGGCGAGGAGCTGGTCCTCCGGGGAGAGGGCTGGCGCGCCGTCCTGGAGCAGGACCGCGCGGATCACCTCATCGCTGAGACCCGCGTCGCGTGCGAGCGCGAGGTGCTGGCCGTACTCGTAGCGCGAGCCGGTGCGCCCCGCGACGCGCACGATGAGCAGTTCGCGCTCGTACGCGGTGATGTGCGAGAAGCGGAAGAAGGTGCCTGCCAGCGCGTTGAAGCGCTGGAGCAGCACGGGGTGGTGGAGCAGCGTCGTGAAGATGTTGCGCACCGTCCCGTCGGGGAGCGCGGGCGCCTTCGCGAGCAGCTCGAGCTGGGCTTCGTCGGGATCCACCACCGGGGCGATCCGGGGCTGTTGCGGGCGCTCGGACATGTGAACTAGCGTATCCGCACCCGAGCCGGTCTCCGAGGAGGAATCCGCATGATCCGCAGCCTGCATCACGTCGCCATCGTCTGCGACGACCTAGAGCGCATGCTCGACTTCTATTGCGGCGTGATGGGCTTCGAGCGGGTCGCCTCGATGAGCTGGGACCAGGGCACCGAGGTCGTCGACCAGATCATCGGGACCGACAACTCCGCGGCCGAGATTGCGATCTTGAAGGCCGGCAACGCCTTCCTGGAGCTCTTCCAGTTCACCGCCCCTGAGGGCAAGCCGAACGACCCGAAGAACTCCTCGGCCGATCGCGGCGTGCGCCACGCGGCCTTCGATGTCAGCGACATCGACGCCGAGTACGAGCGCCTGGTGGCCGCCGGGATCGTCTTCAACTGCCCGCCGGTGCTCATCGAGGTCGAGGGGCGCCCGCTGAAGGCGGCGTACTTCCGCGACCCCGAGGGCAACATCATGGAGATCCAGGAGCTGCTCGACGAGAGCTCACCGTTGAAGCTGCCCGACGTCAGGTGACGGGCGCCGCAGGCCTGACCTGCAGCTACTACACGCTCACCGGCGCGCCGGTCGGTGAGG
>WLNG01000214.1 GCA_009699915.1 Actinomycetota bacterium | reverse complement strand
TCGATGGCCAGACGGGCGAGATCACCAAGCTCGAAAAGAAGCGCCGCACCGAGAAGGCGCCGCTGCTCTACAACCTCACCGCGCTGCAGCGCGAGGCGAACAACCGCTTCGGCTTCTCCGCCAGGCGGACGCTGGCGGCCGCGCAGCGCTGCTACGACGAGCACAAGGCGCTGACGTATCCGCGCACGAGCTCGAGCTACCTCCCGAGCGACCAGGTCGATCAGATCAAGCCGACGGCCGCCGCGGTCGGGGTCCGGCCCGAGTACGCCGCCGCCGCCGCGTACGTGCAGGGCCTCGACCTGCTGCCGCTCGGCCGCGTGGTCAACGACGAGAAGGTCGGCGACCACCACGCGATCATCCCCACGAACGCCGCGCACAAGGTGGAGAAGATGGGCGACGACGACCGCCGCATCTATGACCTCGTCGTGCGCCGTTTCCTCGCGATCTTCCATCCCGAGGCAGAGTTCGAGAACACGCGCGTCGAGACGACCGTCGAGAGTCACACCTTCCGCACCAGCGGGAGAGTGCTGATCGTTCCGGGCTGGCGCGGGGTCTACGGCGAGCTGCCGGAGGGCGACGGCGACGCCGACGGCGAGGACGACGGCGGCCGCGACCAGGCGCTCCCGCGCCTCGAGCAGGGCGAGCGAGCGCTCGTCACCGCCGTCGAGTCCAAGGAGAAGGAGACCTCGCCGCCGGGGCGTTACTCCGATGCGTCGCTGCTCGGCGTGATGGAGGGCGCCGGCAAGCTCGTCGACGACGAGGAGCTGCGCGAGGCGATGACCGAGTCGGGAATCGGCACGCCCGCGACGCGCGCCGCGATCATCGAGCGTCTGATCGACGTCGGCTACGTCGAGCGCGACGGGCGCTCGCTTGCCCCGACCGAGAAGGGCATGAACGTCATCCGCCTGCTCGGCGACCATCCGCTCACGCAGCCGGTCCTGACGGGCGAGTGGGAGCACCGGCTCGGGCGTATCGAGGCTGGGGAGGAGTCCCGCGAAGCCTTCATGGGTGACATTGCAGCGTTCGCCCGCGAGACGATCGAGATGCTCGACACGACCCTCAAGGACGTGCGGATCCCGCGAGCCAATCTCGGCCCGTGCCCGGTCTGCGGGAATGACATCGTCGAGAACCGCAAGGGCTACTCCTGCTGGGCGCGCGAGGATCCGGGCTGCGGGTTCGTGATCTGGAAGGCGAAGGCCGGCAAGCAGATGCCCGCCGCCGTCGCGCGGGAGCTGATCCAGACCGGCCGCACCGAGCGTCCCGTGACCGGCTTCCGCGGTCGCACCGGCCGCGCATTCCGCGCGCGGCTCGCTCTCGTGCAGAACGAGGACGGCCGCTGGCGCGTCGAGTTCGATGAGCCTTGGGCGAAGGAAGGGGCGAAGGCCCCAGAGACCGACGACGCCGAACAGGCTGCGGCCGGTGCCGCGGCCGATGGCGGGGCATCCGGCGGTGCCGCCGCAGCCTGACCGCTCGCCCCGGTCAGATCTGCCGCCCCATGCGCGACCCTAGGCGGGTCGTGTCACTGGAACTCCTCACCGGGCCCGCGAACGCCGAGAAGGCCGGCGCCGTGCTCGATCGCGTGCGCAGCTTCACCGATGGCGGGGCCGAACCGATCCTCGTCGTCCCGACCTCGCCGGACGCGATCGCCTACCGCCGTGAGCTCGCCGCCGGCGGATGGATCTTCGGCTTCGCCGTGATGACCTTCGACAAGCTCCGTGAGGAGATCGCGGCCCGGGCCGGGATGCCCGCGCAGGGCGCGGGGCAGGTCACGCGCCAGCGCGTCGCGGCGGGGGTCGCTGCCGCCGCCCGTCTGGAGGCGCTCGCCGACGCGGTTGCAACCGCCGGGTTCGCTCCCGCCTTCACCGCGCTCTGCGACGAGCTGGCCGAGCATCGGATCGGACCGGGCCTCTGGCATACCGCGATGCGCGCCTGGGCCGCGGCCGAACCGGCACGCGAGCCGTACGCGCTCGAACTCGCCCACCTCTATGGGACCTACTGTGACCGGCTCGAGACACTCGGCGGCGATCCCTCGACGCTCACGCATCGCGGCGTGTCAGCGTTGCTCGAGGAGCCGCGCCGCTGGGCAGAACGGCCGGTTCTCTTCTACGGATTCGACGACCTGACGCCGATCGAGCTGGACGTTGTCAAGGCGCTGGCCCGGATCGCGCCGGTGACGGTCTCGCTGCCGTACGAAGACGATCGCGATGATCTCTACCGCTCCCGCGCCCGGGCTTTCGGGGACCTCGCCGCGGTTGCCGACCGTCACGAGCGGCTGCCGGCGCTCGCCGAGCACTATGAGCCGCAGGCGCGCGCGGCGCTGCACCACCTCGAGCGCGCGCTCTTCGAACCTCCCGGCGAGCGCCCGGATCCGGGCGATGCGATCGCCCTGCTCGATGGCGGCGGCGAGCGCGCCGAGCTTGAGCTGCTGGCCGAGGCTGCGCGCGAAGCGATCGCCGGCGGCATCGCTCCCGAGGACATCGCGGTGGCGCTGCCCGATGCGGAGACGGCCGGACCGCTGATCGAACGGGTCTTCGCCGAGGCCGGCGTGCCGATCGCGCTCGAGCGTCGCGTGCCGCTCGGTCACACCGCGCTGGGACGAACGCTGATCGCGATGCTGCGGGCAGCGCTCCCGGACGGCAGCGCTGCCGACCTGCTCGTTTGGCTGCGGCTGCCGGGGCGGCTCGACAATCCACAGCTCGCCGACCGGCTCGAGGCGCGCGTGCGCCGGGAGGGCCTTGCGAGCGCCTTCGCCGCGCATGCCGCGTGGGAGGAGATCGCCGGATTCCGCTACACGCAGCTCGACGAGCTCGCCGCGCTCGCCGCCCGCACGGACCGGCTCTGTGATCGACTCGGCCACCACGCTCAGCTGCAGTTGACCGTCCCGTGGAAGCAGCGCGCGGCGTTGCTCCCGCAGGACGGCGAGGTCGACGCACGGGCGCTCGAGGTGGCACGGGGCACGCTCGCCGAGGTCGCCGCGCTCGCGCGTGCCGACCGCGCGCTCGCGCCGAAAGCCGCCGAGCTCATCGAGCTGCTCGCCACGCAGGAGGTGCGCGTCGGACGCGCACCGGGGGCGGGGCTCGTGACCGTTGCGCGCCCGCTGCGCCTGCGTGCACGGCGCGTGCGCGTGCTGCTGCTCGGACGCCTCCAGGAGGGTCTCTTCCCATCTCCGGGAGCACCCGACCCGTTCCTCGGCGACGC
>WLNG01000213.1 GCA_009699915.1 Actinomycetota bacterium | reverse complement strand
GGTGGCGGTGGCGGTGGCGGTGGCGGTGGCGGTGGCGGTTCCCTCCTCGCCTGCTTCGAGAATGGCGGCGCCTGCGGCAACAGCGGCGGCGGCGGCCCGGGCTACATCCAGCTGCGTTTCAGCGGCGTTCCTGCGAAGACTGCGACGACGACCTCCACGCAGGTGAGCAAGAGCTCGCTGGTGTGGGGTGAGAAGGTCAGCGGTCCTCGCGCTCGACCTCGAGCGGCACGCCGATCGGTTCGCCGGTGACCCTCGCTTCGGGCGGCGACCCGGTGGTCTACACGGCGGCGCTGAGCGATTGGACGCCGGCGAGCGGCGCGGGTCACTATCTGCTGCACGCGGCGTACTCCGGGGATGACAACTTCGAGCCGTCGTTCGATGGCGGCACGAATGAGTCGTTCACGGTAACGAAGGTGACGGCGACGCTCTCAGCGATCACTTCGGTGACCGGCAGCTATGTGCCGGGCGATCCGATCACGTTGGGCGCGACGGTCAGCCCGGCCGGGTGCACCGGGCCGGTGACCTATTCGCTCGACAAGAGTCCGCTGAACGGTGCTGCCGGGCCGTAGGCGCTGAGCGACCCGGTGAACACCAGTTCGTGGGTGGCGGGTGTGTACACGCTGACGGTGAGCTATCCGAGTGATGCCAGGTGCACCTCGGCGAGCGACAGCTCGACGCTGATCACGATCGCGGCGCCGCTGGCATATCGCGAGGCCGAGGGCGGTGGGCGCTACGAGAAGGACGGGAAGGTGACGTTCGGCATCGAGGTCGAGAAGCGGACCGTGAACAAGGTCGCCACGATCAAGGGCGACCTTGTATGGCAGGTGAACAACTCAGTTCGCCTGAAGGGGAAGGTCTCCTCGCGGCGTGACTGGTCGTCGGTGGGGTCGAGCGTGAACTTCACCGTCACCATCGCCGATGGCGGGACGAGCAAGGTCTGTGCGACCAGGACCTCGTGCAAGACGACGCTGAAGCCCGACTGGTTCCGGATGGACATCCCCGGCCAGACCGTGCCGGGCGAGTCGTCCAGCCTGATCCAGATCAACGGCGGGAACATCGGGATAGAGCACTGACCCCGTAGGTGGGGCGTGCGGGCGAACCGCCCGCGCGCCCCACCGCGCTCAGGGCCGCCATCTGAAAGCTTGCGCGGGATCCGAAGCAGAGCGCCTGGATCCCCCGCGGAACGGCGGATTGATCCTGTCTCTCGATGTCTGTGCCGGCCCGTAGCCTGTCGGCAATGTCTGCCCTTCAGACCGTCGTCGTCGTTGCCGCGGCGTTCTCCGCGCTCGCATGGATCGCGTCGCTCGTCACCGGCGAGCATTCGTGGATCGACCGGCTGTGGTCGATCGTGCCGGTGGTCTACCTCTGGATCTTCGCCGGATTCGCGGGATTCGATGACGTGCGGCTCACCGCCATGGCGGTCCTCGTGACCCTCTGGGGTGCGCGGCTGACGTTCAACTTCGCGCGCAAGGGCGGGTACAGCGGCGTCGAGGACTACCGCTGGCCGGTCCTGCGCGAGCGGATGACGCCGTGGCAGTTCCAGCTCTTCAACCTCTTTTTCATCGTTGGATTCCAGAGCGCGCTGCTGCTGCTCATCACGTTGCCCGCGCAGACGGCGCTCGAGCATCAGGGCGGCTTCGGCGTGTCGGACGTCGCGCTGATCGTGCTCTTCCTCGTGCTGCTCCTGGGCGAGACGATCGCCGACCAGCAGCAGTGGGACTTCCACCGCTGGAAGGCCGCCGAGGTCGCCGCCGGCCGTGAGCCCGATCCGCGCTTCCTGCAGGGCGGTCTCTTCCGCTTCTCGCGCCACCCGAACTACTTCTGCGAGATCGCGCAGTGGTGGACTATCTTCCTCTTCGGCGCCGCGGCGGCCGGCTCGCTTGCGCAGTGGACGATCGTCGGCACGACCCTGCTGACGATCCTTTTCGTCGGTTCGACGCGCTTCACCGAGCAGATCACGCGCTCGAAGTACCCCGAATACGCCGACTATCAGGCGCGCACTTCGGCGGTGATTCCCTGGCCGCCGCGCGAGCGCGCGGCGCAGGCGCCCGCGGCCTCAACCGCCGAGCCGCACTGACGCAGCACCGGATCGCCGTTCGGAGGGTCGGCGCTGATCGATCGGATGGTGGCCTGCGCCGCCATTTGTGGAGAGAATCGAGCGATGCGCGTCCTTGTGACTTACGGCGGCTACTCGATCGATCACCCGGATGCGGGCGGCACGCTCGCTCGCGCGGGCCTGAGCGCGGAGATGCATCCGCGCCAGTCCGATCGCACACCCGATGAGCTCAGCGCGCTGATCGGCGACGCGGTCGCCGTGATCGCGGACGCCGACCCGTTCAACGCCGACGTCCTGGAGCGCGCCGCGAACCTGCGCGTGATCGCGCGCACCGGGGTGGGTTTGGACTCGATCGATCTTGAGGCCGCGACCCATCACGGCGTGATCGTGACGGTCACGCCGAACGTCAACAACGAGACGGTCGCCGACCACACGCTCGCGCTGATACTCGCTGTCCTGCGGCGGGTTCGGCTCGAGGACGCGCGCGTGCGCGCCGGCGGCTGGCGCGCATTCGAGGAGCCGCTCGGCCAGATCCACGGGCGGACGGTCGGCCTCATCGGCTACGGGGCGATCGGCCGCGCCGTCGCTCGCCGGATCGAGGCGTTCGGCGCCCGGCTGCTCGTCCACGACCCGTTCGTCGACGCCGCGGAGGTCGAACTCACCGCGCTCGACGACCTGCTCGCGCAGTCCGACATCGTCTCGCTCCACCTCCCGTTGTCCCCCGAGACGCTGCACGTGATCGACGCCGACGCGCTTGCGCGCATGAAGCCCGGAGCGGTGCTGGTGAACACCGCGCGCGGTCCGTTGGTGGACCAGGCTGCGCTGGTTGAGGCGCTCGTCGAGGGCCGTCTTGGGGGAGCGGGCCTCGACGTCTTCGAGACTGAGCCGCCGGCTGGGGACGCGGTCCTCGCGCTCGATCGCATCGTCGCGAGCCCGCATATCGGCGGGATCAGCGACGCCGCGAACCTCGCGATGTCGCGCCTGGCCACGGGCAGCGTGCTCGCCGCGCTCGACGGTCGCGCCGAGGGGACCGTGGTGAATCCCGATGCGCTGCGCAACGCGGTCTGGGCGCGCTGAGTGTCGAAACCGTCCGTTCGGACGGACAGGAGCCTGCGAACGCGGGGTTGCCCGACGCCGCCGCTGGCGCGAGGCT
>WLNG01000212.1 GCA_009699915.1 Actinomycetota bacterium | reverse complement strand
GAGGATTTGCCCCTAGTACGAGAGGACCGGGGTGAACGTTCCTCTGGTGTATCTGTTGTCCTGCCAAGGGCACCGCAGATTAGCTACGAACGGATCGGATAACCGCTGAAGGCATCTAAGCGGGAAGCCGACCTCAAGATGAACTCTCCCATCTCCTAGAGAGAGTAAGGACCCTGGTAGACCACCAGGTTGATAGGCCGGATCTGGAAGCGCGGCAACGCGTGTAGGAGACCGGTACTAATGGTCCGAGGGCTTGACGGTTTTTTTAGATACCCGTTCTCGGGTGGCTGCTAGCGGTTTTCAAGGGGCGTCGGGGGTGGTCTCACCAATCTCCGGTGGCTATGGCGGGGGGGAAACACCTCTTCCCATTCCGAACAGAGCAGTTAAGCCCCCCAGCGCCGATGGTACTTGGCCCTTCGGGCCCGGGAGAGTAGGTCGCCGCCGGTTTAATTTGAAATGGCCGCCCCCCACGGGGCGGCCATTTCTCGTTGGGGAGGGCTCCGGCTTCTGAGATCGGAGCCCCCGCCGCGACGCCGCCGGCGTCACGGAGCCTCGCTCAGCCGGTATTGCAGGGCAGTCGCTGCTCGCTCTGAGCTGCAGCTCGGGCCGTGCCCGGTTGGCAGATGCACACCGGTGCGGCGGCGGGCACGGCGCCTGGACGGCGCCGGCGCGTGGGCAGCGCCGCGGGGTGGCGGTGAGGGTGGTGGTCGGGTCCGCTCGCGCCGTCGCGCGTGCCTGCGGAGTCCTCGAGTTGAATGGCGTCGAGGGTCGCGAATGCGAGCGCCAGGTGCGCCGCGCGCCTCAGGATGCTGGGCTGCGTGGTGCGAGTGGATCCGTCGGATAGGCAGAACATATGTTCGTATGGTGCGCGGGCTTGCGGACGGACGCTGCTGCCAAGGCGCTCAACCGCCGAAAAATCCGCTCCAATAAACGAATTCCGCTGCAACGTCGCTTGCACAACGCTCCGGCGTCCGGGCAGGGAGACGCGCCCGTCGGGCGAATAATGGACCGGATGACTGTTACCCTTCCCGGGCGCCCGGTCCGGATCGACGCGGCGTCCTCAACCATGGAGAAATTCGTCATCGAAGGCGGAGTACCGCTCTGTGGAGAGGTCGTCCCCGCCGGCAACAAGAACGGCGCCCTGCCGATCCTGGCAGCGGCCGTGCTGACCAGTGAGCCGGTGGTGATCGGCAACATCCCGCTGATCCGCGACGTTGACGCGATGCTCTCGCTGCTCGAAGGGCTCGGGGCGACGGTGGAGTGGACCGGCGACCATGAGGTCACTGTCTGTGCGGCGGGGATTCAGGCGGAGAGTCGGCTTGATCGTGATCGCGCTGAGCGCATCCGGGCGTCGTTCTTGCTCGCCGGACCCTTGCTCGCGCGCTTCGGTTCGGCCGTGATGCCGCCCCCGGGGGGCGATGTGATCGGCCGACGCAGGCTTGATCCTCATCTCGACGCGTTCGCTGCGCTCGGCGCAAGCTTTCGGCACGAGCGGGACATCGTTATCGAGGCCCCGAAGGGCGGCCTGCGCGCTGGCGAGGTCTTCATGGACGAGCCGTCGGTGATGGCGACCGAGAATGCGTTGCTGGCCGCTGCGCTCACCCCCGGCGAGACGATCATCGGTAACGCCGCCTGTGAGCCGCACGTCCAGGACCTCGCGCGCATGCTCGTGAAGATGGGCGCCGAGATCCGAGGGATCGGCTCAAACGTGCTGGTGATCACCGGACGCGACGAACTGTGCGGCTGCGCCCACCAGGTCGGTCCCGACCACATTGAGATCGGGTCGTTCATGGCGCTCGCCGCGGTGACTGGCGGCGAGATGCGGATCGTGAACACGCAGCCGGAGGATCTGCGGATGATCCGCCTGGTCTTCAGCAAGCTCGGTCTGCACTCCGAGCTCGATGGGGCCGACGTCCTCGTTCCCGGTGGCCAGCGGCTCGTCGCGGCGCGTGACGTCGGCGAATACAAGGCGAAGGTTCAGGACGGTCCGTGGCCGGCATTTCCTGCCGATCTGACCTCGATCGCGATCGCGCTGGCGACCCAGTGCGAAGGCTCGGTGCTCATCCATGAGTGGATGTTCGAGAACCGGATGATTTTCACGGACAAGCTCGTCTTGATGGGGGCGGACATCACGATGTGCGATCCCCACCGCGCAATCGTCAACGGGCCGAGCCGTCTGCGCGGCGAACGCGTCGAATCGCCGGACATTCGCGCCGGGATGGCAATGCTGATCGCAGCGCTTTGCGCCGAAGGCCGCAGTGAGATCGGCAACATCGGGCAGATCGATCGTGGTTATGAGCGCATCGACGCCCGCCTGCGCGCGCTTGGCGGCCACGTCGACCGCGTCCTGACCGAGCCGGAGCCGGCCCGCGCCTGACGCGTACGCTCTGGCTCCGTACCGCAACGACGACTCATGGCGCTTCGAATCCCCAGCGGCACACGCGACGTCCTCCCCGAGGAGATGCGCACTCTGCGACGCATTGAGCGCGTGCTGCTCGACACCTTCCTCGCCGAGGGCTACGGCGAAGTCTCCACTCCGGCCGTCGAGTACGAGGACACCTTGCGGGCCGCCGAGACCGGGCTCGGCACGGCGTACCGGGTTTTGGACGACCAGGGTGAACTGCTCGCCTTGCGCTCGGACATGACGGTCCCGATCGCGCGCGTCGTCGCCACGCGCTACGCGCAGGCCGAGCCGCCGCTGCGCTTCTGCTACTCCGCCAGTGCCTACCGAGCGGTTCGCCCGCATCGCGGACAGATGCGCGAGTTCCTCCAGGCGGGCGTCGAGCTCTTCGGCGTTCCCGGACCGGCCGGCGTTGCCGAGGTGCTCACGGTCCTCACCCGGGCTCTCGAGGCGACGGGGCTCCGTGAGTTCCGCATCGGCCTTGGCGATGCGCGGATCTTCCCGAGCCTGATGGAGGCATACGCGGTTCCGCACGATGCTCGCGCACGGCTGCTCGCGGAGCTCACGAGTCGCGACCTCGCCGGCCTGGACCGCGAGCTCGCTGCGCTGAGCCTCGATGACAATGCGCGCCAGGTCCTCTCAGCCGTCCCGCGTACCCGCGGCGGGGTCGAGGTGCTCGACGCACCGCCCGGCCCGCTGGGTGAGGCGGTCGGGGCGCTGCGGGAGACGTTCAGCCTGCTGCCGCCAGAGGTCGCATCGCGGGTGATCCTCGATCTCGGCCGTGCGCCGCGACTGGGCTACTACACCGGACAGGTCT
>WLNG01000211.1 GCA_009699915.1 Actinomycetota bacterium | reverse complement strand
GGTCACGATGGGCCGCGCGATCGACGAAGATCAGGCCTTCTTCGCCGGTGCTCTCGCCGGCGGGACTGCGCTCGCCGACCTCACAGAGGGCCGGTGATGACCGAGCCGCCGCAGCGCTTGTTCGAGCTCGTCGCGCGCGAGACGGTCTGGAGCGGCGCGATCGTGCATGTCACGCGCGACATCTACCGCTACCCGGACGGCTCGGAGGCGCTGCGCGAGATCGTCCATCACCCCGGTGCGGCGGCGATCGTTGCTCACGATGATCTGCATGTCTGGCTGGTCCGCCAGCCGCGTGAGGCGATCGGGGACGCGGACGTGCTGGAGATCCCGGCCGGCAAGCTCGACATCCCGGGCGAGAGCCCGCTGGAATGCGCGCAGCGCGAACTCGCCGAAGAGGTCGGTAAGACCGCGCGGCAGTGGGCGCCGATCGTCACGTTCGCGCCGAGCGTCGGCGTGATGGATGAGCTGATCCACGTCTACCACGCGACTCAGCTCGGGGAGTTCCCCGGAGGTCCGCAGGCGCAGCCCGGTGAGCGGATTGAGGTGGTCGCCTGGCCGCTCGACGATCTCGACGGGGCGCTCGCAGCGGCCCGCGATTCGAAGACGCTCATCGGCCTGATGTGGCTGCGCGAGCGCCTGCGCCGCTGAATGGCCGCTTGCAGATCGGGGGAAGCGGTCGCCAGGGGCCGAAACCCCGCTCATGGCGATCGCCGCGCCCACGTATTCCTCACGAGCCTTCGCGGGTCTCGTACTCGACTTCCTTGCCTATCTGGAGCTTGAGCGCGGGCTCTCACGCAACACGCTCGACGCGTATCGGTCGGATCTCGCCCAATATGGACGCTTCCTCGCCGGGGCCGCGATCGACGCGCCGGATGCGACGCACACCGACATCGCGAGGTTCCTCGGCGAGATGGCACAGGGGACCGATGGCCGCCCGCCGGTCGCCACGGCGACCCTCCAGCGCAAGACCGCCTGTCTGCGTTCGTTCTACCGGCATCTGCGACGCGAGGAGGTGCTCGAGGCCGATCCGACGGCCGATCTGCGCGCGCCGCGCCGCGCGCGCAGGCTGCCGCAGGTTCTGGACCGTGACGAGGTCGCGCGACTCTTGGCCGCTCCCCAGGGCGAGCGCCCGCCAGCGCAGCGCGATCGTGCGCTTCTGGAGCTCATGTACGCCTGCGGCCTGCGGGCCTCCGAGGCGACCGGCCTTCTCGTCGGCGACGTAGATCTCCATGAGGGCGTGCTGCGTGCCCGCGGGAAGGGCTCAAAGGAGCGTCTGGTGCCGATCGGCCGGCAGGCGCTCGCTGCGACCGCCCGGTGGCTCGCCGAGGGGCGGCCGTTGCTGGTGGGGAACCGCGACGAACCGCACCTGCTGGTCAATCAGCGTGGGACCGGCCTCACGCGGCAGGGGCTCTACAAGATCGTTCGCGGCCATGCCGCCAGCGTTGGGCTCGAGCAGCGGATGAGCCCGCACACGCTGCGGCACACGTTCGCGACCCACCTGCTCGCCGGCGGATGTGATCTGCGCGCGCTGCAGGAGATGCTCGGTCACGCGGACATCGCGACGACGCAGATCTATACGCACCTCAGCGCGGACCGCCTGAAGGACCAGTACTTCGCGGCGCATCCGCGCGCCACGGCCTGACCGGCGGGCGCCTATGCTCGGCTCCGATGCCGGAGCTGCCAGAGGTCGAGACGATCCGCACCGGTCTGGCGCCACTCGTCACAGGGCGCAGGATCGCCCAGCTTGAGATCCATGACCCGCGCTGGTGCGCGCCCGTCGCACCGTCCGCGGTCTCCGACGCGGTCGAGGGCAGAAGCATCGAGCGGCTTTCGCGACGCGGGAAGTGGCTCGTCTTTGAGCTGGCCGACGAGATCGCGCTGATCTGTCATCTGCGCATGACCGGGACCCTGCTTTACGACGCAGACCCGGCCGAACGCCACCAGCGAATGCGGATGCTGCTCGACGACGGTCATGAGCTGCGGTTCTGCGATCCGCGGCGGTTCGGCACCGGGGAGGTCGTCGTGGGAGCGCAGGCGATCGAACGGTTCTTCTCCGCACGGCTCGGGATCGAGCCGCTCGGCGGTGATCTGGACGGAGCGGCGCTCAGCGAGCGCGCGCTCGGGCGCCGGACCCCCGTGAAGGCGTTCCTGCTCGATCAGCGGCGCATCGCAGGCATCGGCAACATCTACGCCGACGAGGCGCTCTTTCGCGCGTCGATCCACCCGCTGCGGCCCGCGGGAGCGCTCACGCCCGCCGAGTGCGATGCGCTCTCGGGGGCGATCCAGGACGCGCTGCGCGCTGGGCTCCGTGCCGGCGGAGCCACGATCGACGACTTCCGTCGCCCGGACGGCGTCTACGGCACGTTCCAGAACGAGTTCCTCGTCCATCGCCGCGAGGGCGAGCCCTGCCCGAACTGCGGTACGCAGATCGTCAAGTTCACTGCGGCTGGGCGTGGGACATACGTCTGCGAGCAGTGCCAGCCGCAGCCGCGCGCGGTCAGTCGCCGGCGAGCAGGTCGGCGAGACGCCCGCTCCGGTCGGCTTTGAGCAGTTCGTCGAAACCGCCCACGAGCTCGTCGTCGATCAGGATCTGGGGGAACGTCATCATCCCCGTGCGCTCCACCAGCGCTGCGCGTCCCTCCGGGTCGCGTGACAGATTCAGCTCTTCGAACCCCACGCCGCGTGCGTCGAGCAGCGCCTTCGCGCGTTCGCAGTAGGGACAGGAGTCCGTCGAGTAGACGATGACCTCAGGCATGAGACACAAATCTCTACCACGATGCGCTTCCGCGCGCATTCTCCGATGGCCGGGCCGCTGACGACCGAGGCCATCGTGCTGCGTTCGATCCGCTACGCGGAGGCCGATCGCATCCTGCATCTCTACACGCCGATGCGCGGACGCGTCAGTGCGATCGCCAAGGGCGTGCGCCGTTCGGGCAGTCGCTTCGGGGGTCGCCTGGAGCCATTCTTCCGGCTGCGGATCGGACTCCATGAAGGTCGCAGCGACCTGCTCACCGTCACCAGCGCCGACACGCTTGCCCCGTATGCCCGGCTGCGTGAGCACGGCGACGCACTGGACGCGGCGGCCCGCGCGAGCGACGCGGTCGGTCGCCTGTTCGAAACTGGGGAACCGCATCCGGAGGTCTTCAACCTTCTCTGCGCCATGCTCGTGCAGCTGAACGATGATCCCGATGCTGCGTCTGCGGCCGGCCGTCGGCTGGCGTTCCGG
>WLNG01000210.1 GCA_009699915.1 Actinomycetota bacterium | reverse complement strand
GCGCGATCGAAGAGATCCGCACCGAGGTCGCCGATCTCACGATCCTGGCGACCGAGCGCGTCACCGGCAAGGTGCTCACGGGCGAGGATCAGCAGCGGCTCGTCGACGAGGCGCTGCGCGACCTCGACTTCTCCGCGATCAGTGCCACGGAGCGCCGGAACTAACCATGGAGCAGATCGCACAGGTCTACGCACGTTCGCTCTTCGAGGCGGCCCGGGAGGCCGGCCGTCTCGATGTCGTGCGCGAGCAGCTCGGGGAGATCGCAGATGCGGTCGACACGAGCCGTGACCTGCGTCTCTTCCTCTTCTCGCCGTACTTTTCGACGGAGGAGAAGAAGGACGGGATCCGGCGTGCGATCGCCGAAGCCGACCCGCTCGTCGAGAACACGCTCGTGCTGCTCGCGGAGAATCATCGCCTTCCGGCGATCTTCCGCATCCGCAAGGACTACGACCGACTCTGGGAGGAAGCCAACGACCTCCTGTCGGTCACTGTCACCAGTGCCGTCGAGCTCGACGACGCCGTCGTCGAGCGCATCGGCAGCGAGATCGGCCGCCAGACCGGCCGGCAGGTCACGCTGACGAAGCAGGTGGACCCCTCGATCGTGGGCGGTTTCATCGTCCGCGCCGGGAACGCCATCGTCGACGCATCCATCCGTAATCGACTTGAGAACCTTCGCAAGCAGGTCGCGCGCGCCTAGGCGTGCGGCCCCAAGGAGCCTGAAACAGACATGCAGATCAAGCCCGACGAGATCACGAGCATCCTCAAGGCCCGCATCGAGGGTCTAGAGGCGGGGAGCGCCGAGCTGACCGAGGTCGGCAACGTCCTGTCGGTCGGTGACGGCATCGCCCGCATCCACGGCCTCGAGAACGCTCAGGCGCTCGAGATGCTCGAGCTGCCGCACGGCGTCACCGGCCTCGCGCTGAACCTCGAGTCCGACAACGTCGGCGCCGTGCTCTTCGGTGACTGGCAGAAGATCGTCGAGGGCGACACGGTCAAGCGCACCGGTCGCCTCCTCGAGATCCCCGTCGGCGAGGGTCTGCTCGGCCGCATCGTCGACCCGCTCGGCAACCCGCTCGACGGCAAGGGAGCGATCAACGCGACCGAGTTCCGCCCGGCCGAGTTCAAGGCTCCCGGCGTCGTCCAGCGTCAGCCTGTCACCGAGCCGATGCAGACCGGACTGAAGGCGATCGACTCGATGATCCCGATCGGCCGCGGCCAGCGCGAGCTCATCATCGGCGACCGCCAGACGGGCAAGACGTCGATCGCGCTCGACACGATCATCAACAACAAGGACTCGGAGCTCGTCTTCGTCTACGTGGCGATCGGTCAGCGGATGGCGACCGTCGTCCAGCTCGCCGAGACGCTCGCCGAGAACGGCGCGCTCGAGAAGACGATCATCGTCGCCGCATCCGCCGATGAGGCAGCGCCGATCAAGTACATGGCGCCGTACGCCGGTGCCGCGATGGGCGAGTATTTCCTCTACAAGGGTGGGCACGTCGTCGCGATCTACGACGACCTCACCAAGCACGCCTTCGCCTACCGCCAGATGTCGCTCCTGCTGCGCCGCCCGCCGGGTCGCGAGGCATACCCGGGCGACGTCTTCTACCTGCACAGCCGCCTGCTCGAGCGTGCGGTCAAGCTCAACGACGATCTTGGCGGTGGCTCGCTGACGGCGCTGCCGATCATTGAGACGCAGGCGGGTGACGTGTCGGCATACATCCCGACGAACGTCATTTCGATCACCGACGGCCAGATCTTCCTCGAGCCGAAGCTCTTCTACTCGGGTGTGCGCCCGGCAATCAACGTGGGCATCTCGGTGTCCCGCGTCGGCGGCAACGCGCAGATCGGCCCGATGAAGAAGATCGCCGGCCGCCTGAAGATCGAGCTCTCGCAGTTCCGTGACCTGGAGGCCTTCGCCCAGTTCGGTTCGGACCTCGACGCGGACACTCAGCGCACGCTGGCGCGCGGCGAGCGCCTGGTCGCGACGCTGAACCAGAACGAGCGCAGCCCGCTGCCGGTCGAGATCCAGGTCGCCCAGATCTACGCGGCGACCAACGGCAATCTCGATCGCGTCAACGTCGACAAGATCCGGGACTTTCTCGAGGGGCTCACGCAGCGTGTGCGCGCCGAGATCCCGGCGACGCTCGAGAAGATCAAGGGCGGCGACTGGTCCGATGCAACGCAGGCTGAGCTGTCTCAGGCCGTCAAGGGCTACGCCGACGACTTCGGCTACGACCTCGACGAAGAGGGGCAGCCGATCACCGACAGCGGGGTCGGTCAGACCAGCCGCTCCGATGAGGGACTGCGTCCGGTCGACGAGGCTCAGGAGGCTGCGGCCACGGCCTAAGGGCCGAGCCGGGCGACCACCATGGCGCAGCGCGACGTCAAACAGCGGATCGATTCGGTCAAGAACATCCGCAAGATCACGAGTGCCATGCAGATGGTCGCCGCTGCACGCCTGCGCCGGGCCGAGCAGCGCATCTCGGCGCTGCGCCCCTATGCCGGCGCGATCCGCAGGATGACGCGTCAGGCAGCTGCTGCCGCCGGCGGGGAGATCGCCTCGATGCCGATCCTCCAGCAGCGCGAGCAGGAGAACGTGATCGCGGTGCTGCTCGTGACCGGCGATCGCGGCCTCGCAGGCGCCTTCAACTCGCAGATCATCCGCGCCGGTCTGCGTGCCGCCGCCGACTACGAGGCGGAGGGGAAGACCGTTCGCTACTACGCCTCGGGTCGTCGAGGAGTGTCGTCGCTCGTCTTCCGCAACCTCGACCCGCAAGGGCGCTATGTCGGCTTCACCGACCGCCCCTCGTATGCCGATGCGCGCGATATCGCCCAGGACCTCGTTCAGGCGTACGTCGACGGCGAGGTCGATCGCGTCGAGATCTTCTACAACGGCTACATCTCGCCGCTGACGCAGGAGGTGCGCCGAGAGGTGCTGCTCCCGCTGCAGCGGGCGACGATCGACGATGCGATCGCCGAGGCGGAGGCGGAGGATGGCCCCGATACCGGCCATCACGCACTCGTCGAGTACGAGCCCGATCCCGACGTTATTCTCGAGCGACTCGTGCCCGACTACGTCGAGATCTCGGTCTATCGCGCGCTGCTCGAGTCGACCGCGTCCGAGCACGGCGCCCGCATGACCGCGATGCGCAGCGCCTCGGACAATGCCGCTGAAGTCATCGAGGATCTCACCCTGGAGATGAACCGCGCCCGTCAGGCGGAGATCACCCAG
>WLNG01000021.1 GCA_009699915.1 Actinomycetota bacterium | reverse complement strand
TGGGAGCGCCTGGGGTTCGACGGCCGTGCGCGTCTCATGCTGCGCGCGCAGAAGTGGCTGATCGACCATCGCGACCGGGTGATCGACACGATCATCTCCGAGACCGGCAAGACCTACGAGGACGCGCAGCTCGCCGAGATCTCCTACGGGGCGCACGCCTTCGGCTTCTGGGCCAAGCAGGGTCCGCGCTACCTGGCCGACGAGAAGGTCAGCTCTTCGCAGCTCTTCGTCAAGGGCAAGAAGCTGCACGTGCGCTGGCGGCCGCTCGGCGTCGTCGGAGTGATCGGGCCGTGGAACTACCCGCTCACGAATTCCTTCGGCGACTGCATCCCGGCGCTGATGGCCGGCAACGCGGTGATCCTCAAGCCGTCAGAGGTGACGCCGCTGACCTCGCTGCTGATGGGCGAGTGCCTGCGCGAGTGCGGCTTCCCCGAGGGCGTCTACCAGGTCGCGACCGGCAGGGGCGAGACCGGCCGGGCGCTCGTCGACGCGGTCGACATGGTCATGTTCACCGGCTCGACGCAGACGGGCCGCAAGGTCGCCGTCCAGGCGGCAGAGCGTCTGATCCCATATGCGCTGGAGCTCGGCGGCAAGGACCCGCTGATCGTCCTGAAGGATGCCGACCTTGAGCGTGCAGCGAACGCCGCCGTCTACTACTCAATGCAGAACAGTGGGCAGACCTGCATCTCGATCGAGCGCGTCTACGTCGAAGCGCCCGTCTACGACGAGTTCCTCCAGAAGGTGACGACGAAGGTCGCAGCGCTGCGGCAGGGCCATGACGCGTCGCCCGGCACCACCGACGTCGGCGCGATGACCTTCCCGCCGCAGCTGGACATCGTCGAGCGCCATGTTGCGGATGCCGTTGCCAAGGGCGCGAAGGTGCTCGTCGGCGGCCATCGCCGCGAGGGTGACGGGCTCTTCTTCGAGCCGACGCTGCTCGTCGACGTCGACCACACGATGGAGGCGATGACGCAGGAGACCTTCGGGCCGACGCTTCCTGTGATGAAGGTCGCCGACGCGGAGGAGGCGATCCGCCTGGCGAACGACTCGGTCTACGGGCTTGGCGGCGCGGTCTTCACGAAGGATCTCGCCCGCGGTGAGGAGGTAGCGCGGCGCATCCACAGTGGCGCGGTCTGTGTGAACGACGCGATGATCAACTACACGGCGCTCGAGCTGCCGATGGGCGGCGCCAAGCAGTCGGGGGTCGGCAGCCGTCACGGCGCCAACGGGATCCGGAAGTTCTGCGAGCCGCAGACGATCGTGATCTCGCGCAGCTTCCCCAAGCGCGACCTGCACATGTTCCCCAACACGAAGGCGAACACGCGCCGGATCGGCAAGCTCATCGCCTTCCTGAACGGTCGCGGCCGGAGATCCTGACGCTCGAGCGGTTTAGCGAACCTTTCGCTCCCGCGTAGGGAGAATTGGGGGAGCCTTCAGCGGCGCTGCAGGGTTGGAGCGCAGAGTGCGGGCATGATCTCCACTCGCAGCATCACAGCCGCAGCGATCACCGTGGCAGTCGGCGGACTCGGCGTCATCGCGGGCACCCAGCTCAGCTCATCCCAGTCCGGCGGCGCGCCGGTCGCGCCCGCCGCCTCACTTGAGCGGGTCGTCCGCTCGAGCGACCAGCAGGCAAGCCCCCGGCCGGCGGTCCAGCAGGGGGCCGCCGGCGTCTACGCCCGATCCAAGGATGCCGTTGTCTTCATCCAGTCCCAGACCGACCAGGGCGTCGCGACCGGGTCGGGCTTCGTCATCACCGCTGACGGCCTGATCGTCACCAACGCCCATGTCGTCGCGGGCTCCCAGGCCATCCAGGTCAAGATCGGCCCGGAGGGAGCGCCGCAGTCGGCGCGGATCGTCGGCGGCAGCCTCTCCACCGACCTCGCGCTGCTGCGCGTCGACGGTGCCCAAGGCCTTGCGCATCTGCCGCTCGCGGCTGCGTCGCCCCAGGTCGGGGAGACGGTCTTCGCGATCGGCAGCCCGTACGGCCTTGCGCAGACCCTCACCGAGGGCATCATCTCGGCCACCGGTCGCGATATCGAGGCGCCGTCCGGTGCGACGATCAGCGGCGCGCTGCAGACCGATGCGGCGATCAACCCGGGCAACTCGGGTGGCCCGCTGCTCAACCTGCGTGGCGAGGTGGTCGGCGTCAACTCGCAGATCACCGCGCCGAACGGCGGCGGCAACGTCGGCATCGGCTTTGCGATCTCGGTCCCCGACGTCCTCGCACAGATCTCCGATGCGGGCGAGCAGATCGCGCCGCAGTCGCAGGCCGGCGCGGACACGCCGGTCGTCTGACGCGCACCCGGCTTTAGGCGGGCGCCGCCCGGCGCCCGCCTAGACTCGCCGGGCAGTGCTCGCGATCCTGCTCTCGCTCGTCGCCTCGGGGATGTGGGGCAGCTCCGACTTCATCGGAGGAATGGCGACGCGGCGCTCCTCGGTCTTCGGGGTTCTGCTCGTGATCGAGGCCGCGAGCCTCGTGGTCACCGGTGTGGTGGTGCTGGTCGCAGGCGATCCGTTCCCCGATGCGGGCACGGTCGCGCTGGCGGCCGCCGCGGGGATCTGCGGCGCAGGCGGGCTGCTGCTCTTCTACCAAGCGCTCTCAATCGGGAAGATGAGCATCGTGGCGCCGCTCTCGGCGTGCGGCGTCGCCGTCCCGGTGATCGTCGGGCTGGTCAGCGGCGACCCGATGACCGTCCTGATCGGTGCGGGGATGGCCTGTGCGCTCACCGGGGTCCTGCTCGTCTCGCTGGAGGCCGCGGTGGAGGAGGAGCGCCACGAGCACACGCGCCGCTCGCGGCTGGCGATCGCCTTGGCGCTCGGGTCGGCGCTGGGCTTCGGCGGGTATTTCACCTTCTCCGACGCGGCGGCCGACGTGAGCATCCCGTGGCTGATCTTCCTGATGCGGCTCACCGTCCTGCCGCCGCTGATCGCGGTCGTGCTGCTCCGGCGCCCATCGCTCCCGGCGCGCCGCGAGCGCCCGCTGCTCATCGCGGCGGCCTGTTTTGACGCCGGAGCGACGGCGCTCTACGCGATCGCCCAGACCAACGGCGCACTGAGCGTTGTCGCGGTCGTCGGGGCGCTCTACCCGGTGATGACCGTGCTGCTCGCGCGCGGCGTCCTGGACGAGCGTCTGCGGCGCCTGCAAGCGGTCGGCGTTCTGCTCGCATTCGGTGGCATCGCGCTGATCGCCGCGGGCTGATCGCCGCGGGCGTACGCTGCGAGTGTGCTGATCGCCGCCGGCAACATCCGCTGGCCCACCGTCACCGAGGCGCTGCCGATCCTGATCGGGATAGCGGCCTGGCTCGCGCTGTACATCGCGGGCATGCGCCGGCTGCGCGGGACGCCGCGCGCCGTCCCTGGCTGGCGGGTCGTGTGCTTCTGCGGGGGCATCCTGCTGATCGCGCTCGCGCTGCTCACGCCGCTTGCGGCGATGGGCGACGACCTCTTCTGGGCGCACATGCTCGAGCACCTGCTGATCGGCGATCTCGGCTCGTTGCTGCTCGTGCTGGGGCTCACCGGGCCGCTGCTCGCGCCGATTCTGCGCCTGCCCGGCATGGGCGCGCTGCGCGTCCTCGCGCACCCGGTCCTCGCCTACCTGCTGTGGGCGGCGAACCTCTACCTCTGGCACACGCGTGTCCTGCACGAGGCTGCGGTGCGCCACGACAACGTGCATGCGCTCCAGCACATGCTCTTCCTCGCGCTGGGGATGAACATGTGGATGGCACTGCTCGGGCCGCTGCCCAAGCCGGCGTGGTTCGGGAACGCGGCGGCGCTCGGGTACATCGTCGCCGTCCGGCTGACCGCCGGGGTGCTGGGGAACATCTTCGTCTTCGGCGGCTCGCCGCTTTACGACGTCTACCGTCCCGGCGAGGCGCAGTGGAACATCTCGGCCGGCGGAGATCAGGTCACGGCGGGCGCGGTGATGATGATCGAGGGGTCGATCGTCACCCTCGGCCTCTTCTGCTGGCTGTTCCTGCGGGCCGCCCGGCAGAGCGAAGAGCGTCAGCGCCTGCTCGATCTCGCCGCCGAGCGGGGCGTCGCACTCGACACGCGCCGCGCCGGCCGCGCTGTGGCGGCGGGCCGCGGCGCCGAGCTCGAGCAGCGGATCCTCGCCGGCGAGCGCTTCGCGCCGGAGTCGCCGGTCTAGGTGCCGCCGAGCGCCAGCTCCCGGGCATGCGCGGCAAGCTGGAGCACGCCCTCACCGAACTGGAGGTTGAAGGGGTCGTCGCTCGCACCGGTGACGGCACGCTTGTAGTTGCCCTCCATAAAGATCGCGAACTTCCAGACCGCGAGCGTCTGGTACCAGCGGATGTCGGTCATTGAACGGCCGGAGCGCTCCTCGTAACGGGCGATCAGCTCGTCGCGGCGCAGGAACCCCGGCTGGCGCGTCACGGCGGTGATCGCCAGCGGCCCACCCGTGGGGTCGTCGCGGTCGGACCAGAGCGTTGCCAGATAGCCCAGATCGGCGAGCGGATCGCCGATCGTCGCCATCTCCCAGTCGAGGATCGCCGCGAGCCGCGCCGGCGGCTCGGGCGCGTAGACCATGTTGCCGAGGCGGAAATCGCCGTGAACGATCGTCGCGGCGGGCGACTGGGGCAGGTTCGCTCCGAGCCACTGTGCGACTGCGTCGATCTCGGCGATCTCACGCGTGCGATTGATGTCCCAGAGACCGCGGAACCGCCGGACTTGACGCTCGCAGTAGCCGGTCGGTTTGCCGAAGTCCTCCAGCCCGGCGGCCCGCCAGTCGACCGCGTGCAGTTCGACGAGCGCGTCGACCAGTTCCTCCCCGAGGCGACGCTGATCCTGTGGCGTGCCGAGCACCTGCGGAACGCGGTCGGTGATCACATGCCCGTCGATCTTCTCCATCACGCAGAAGGGCGCGCCGATCGGTGCGGAGTCCTCGCAGACGGCGAGGATCCGCGGCACGCGCGCGCGGCCCTCCAGCGCCCGCAGGACCCGGGCCTCGCGCAGCACGTCGTGCGCACTCGGCGGCAGCGGACCGCGCGGCGGGCGCCGCAGGACGAACTCGGTTCCGCCGCGCTCAACGAGATAGGTGACGTTCGAGTGGCCCTCCCCGAGCGGGGCCAGCGACGGCTCCCCGGCCCCGATCCCGTGCTCGTCGAGGAAGGCGATCAGCGGCTCGAGCACCACGAGCGGCTCGCGCGCGTTGCAGGCGCCGTCGGCGTGCGTGCGGACGATGTCATCGGGGGCGATGGCGTGGATGGACACGTCCGCAAAGGTACCGCCGTCCGACCGGGTCGCCCGGCCGGGAAAGGCATACGATCCGCGCATGGACTTCGCCCACAGCGAGCGCTCGCTCGACTTCCAGCACCGCATGAACCAGTTCATGGAGGAGTGCGTCTACCCGGCCGAACCGGTCTACGCCCGGCAGCGGCGCGAGGCCGCCGATCCGCACGAGCATCCTCAGGTGGTTGAGGATCTGAAGCAGGAGGCGCGTTCGCGCGGGCTCTGGAATCTCTTCCTGCCGAACGACGAGGTCCACGGGGCAGGCCTCTCGAACCTCGAGTACGCGCCGATTGCCGAGATCTGCGGCCGCAGCATCGAGATCGCGCCCGAGTCGATCAACTGCTCGGCCCCTGACACGGGGAACATGGAGGTCCTGCACATGTTCGGCACGCCCGAGCAGCAGGAGCGCTGGCTCCACCCGCTGCTCGAGGGCGAGATCCGCTCCTGCTTCGGCATGACCGAGCCGGCCGTCGCCTCGAGCGACGCGACGAACATGCAGGCGACGATCCAGCGCGACGGCGACGAGTATGTCGTCAACGGCCGTAAGTGGTGGAGCACCGGAGCCGCCGACCCGCGCTGCAAGGTCGCGATCGTGATGGGCGTCTCCAACCCTGACGGTCCGAAGTACGCGCGCCATTCGATGATCCTCGTGCCGTTCGATTCGCCCGGCGTGACGGTTGAGCGTCATCTCACGGTGCTCGGTTACGACGATCAGCACGGCCACCCTGTGGTGCGCTACGAGAACGTGCGCGTTCCGAAGGAGAACCTCATCCACGAGGAGGGCCAGGGCTTCGCCGTCGCCCAGGCGCGCCTGGGCCCGGGCCGCATCCACCACTGCATGCGCGCGATCGGGATGTCCCAGCGTGCGCTGGAACTGATGATCGACCGGGTCGCCAACCGCGTCGCCTTCGGCGCGCCGATCGCCGATCGCGGGGTGATCCGCGAGTGGATCGCGCTCTCCAGCGTCGAGATCGAGCAGGCGCGCCTGCTCACGCTCAAAGCGGCGTGGATGATGGACAACGTCGGCAACAAGGCAGCCCGCAAGGAGATCGCGGCGATCAAGGTCGTCGCTGCGCGGATGGCCGGCCAGGTGATCGACCGGGCGATCCAGTCCTTCGGTGCGGCCGGCCTTTCGGGCGACTTCCCGCTCGCCGCGATGTACGCCCACGCGCGCACGCTGCGCTTCGTGGATGGTCCCGACGAGGTCCATCTGCGGGCGATCGGCCGTCAGGAGATCAACGCTCGAGCCGGCATGCCCGCCCCCGTCGGCGCGTTCGACTGAGGACCGATGGCACGCCGTCTCTGGTTGCTGCGTCACGGTGATGCCGAGCCGTACGGGACGCGGCCCGACGCCGAGCGCCCGTTGACCGCGCGCGGTGAGGAGCAGGCGCGCGCGGCGGGCGCCGCGCTGCGCGCGCTCGGCGTAGTCCCGTCGGGCTTCCACACGAGCCCGCGGGTCCGCGCGCAGGAGACGGCGCGGCTCGCAGGTGAGGGGCTTGGCGCCGAGCCGGTCGTGCACGCGCCGCTCTCCGCTGGTTTCGAGGCCCGCGACGCGCTGGCGCTCGTCGCGGCCGAGCAGGATGAGACCGACGTGCTGATCGTCGGGCACGAGCCCGACTTCAGCCAGATCGTCCACGACCTCACCGGCGCACGGATCGACATGAAGAAGGGCGGCGTCGCCGGGGTGCGGCTGGACGGCGCCCGCGGCGAGCTGATCGTCCTGCTGCGCCCGCGCGAGCTGCGCGCGATTCGATGAGCCCCGGCGGCATCGCCCCGCAGGTTGAGGCTGCCGGCGGAGTAATCGAACGCGACGGCCGCGTCGCCGTGGTGCACCGGCCGCGCTACGACGACTGGTCGCTGCCGAAGGGCAAGCTCGACCGGGGGGAGACGTTCGAACAGGCGGCGCTGCGCGAGGCTCTTGAGGAGACGGGTCTGGTCTGTGAGCTTGGGGATGAACTCAAGCCGGTCCGCTACTTCGACGCGCGCGGCCGGGCAAAGCTCGTGCGCTACTGGCGCATGACCGTCACGGGCGGCGTGTTCACGCCCAACGAGGAGGTCGACGAACTGCGCTGGCTTGCTCCGGGCGAGGCGGTCGCGCTGCTCACCTACGAGCACGACCAAGCCCTCATCGACGGCCTGGCAGCATGCGCGTAGGCTCTGCGCCATGGAGCAGCGCCGCGAACGGGTCCACGTCGAGACGGAGCGCCACCGGATCTCCGGCTGGCTCACGATGCCGGCGGGCGGGTACCGCAGCCGCGTGACCGACGTCCTCAACGCCGAGCGCCACTTCCTCACGCTGATCGACTGCGAGGTCGAGCTGCTCGAGCAGCCCGGCACGACGACGCACCACCCGGTGCTCGCCGTCTCGCGCCGCCACGTCGTGCTCGTGATCCCGCAGGACGAGGGCGCTGAAGGGTAGGCGCCGAAGGGCGCCATTCGGTTCACCCATTTCGCTACGCTCGGTGCCGATCGCTCTCCGTGAGGCGACGGTTTCCCTACTTCGGAGGACAGCATGAAGTCTCTTCGCGCCGTCGGTCTCGTCGTCGGCTTCCTCCTCGCCCTGGCGCCCGCAGCCTCGGCCGCAGACCAGCTCTGGTGGAGCAACTACGCCTTTCCTCGAGGCCTGTCCGTTGGCGGCCTGGGCTCCGGTGCCGTGACACAGCCGTGGACCGCTTCCACGCCCAACGGCACCGCCGTCGACATGACGGGCGGCCGTATCTTCATCGCCGACTACGATGGCGGCAAGATCGTCTCGGTCAAGCCTGACGGCAGCGACTCGCAGGACATCCTCACGGGGATCGGCGGGAGCCTCTCTGGCATCGCGTTCGATCCGGTGGGCAACAAAATCTTCTACGCGAATGGCGACTCGATCGGCTACGCCTCGGTCGCGAACCCGACGGACAAGGGAACCTTCTTCACCCCGGCTTCGGGCTACGTACGGAGTCCCACGGTCGACACGGTCAGCAACCGCGTCTACTGGGTGGACCAAGCGGGCAAGGTCTTCTATCTGGGCACCGGCGGCAGCGGGTCGGCGACGCCGATCACGTTCTCCGGCTGTTCGCTCACGCGCACGTATTCGGTCGCCGTCGACACCGCGGCGAACAAGCTCTACGTCTCCGGCTTCGACGGCTCGACCGGAGTGGTCGTGGGCGCGAATCTCGATGGCACCAGCTGTGAGGTGCTCTCGTACAGCGTCCGCGACTTTGCGTACGGCCTGGCGCTGAACCCTGAGACCAACCGCCTGTACATCACCGGCAATTCTTTCGACACCAGGATCGCCTACATCACGCTACGGCTCAAGACGACGACGTTGTTGACGCTCACGGGTCCCGCCGTGAACCAACCGAGTTATCCGGTGATCACGAAGGCGCCGAAGGTGCAGGCCGCGACGGTGAGCGCGGGCGTGGTCGGCTCGTCGCTGTCGTGCGACATCACGTGGAGCCCGGGCATCGTCGGCGCGTTCGAGTACCGCGCTCCGCAGGGCACTCCGACGACGGCCTGGCAGCGCAACGGGTCGACGATCGCCGGCGCGACCGGCGCGACATATCAGCCGACGAAGGCCGGGACGTACTCCTGTTCGCAGGCCGCGACGAACTTCGCAGGCACGACGACGGCGACCTCCACCGCTGCGGCCGTGAAGGCGATGGCGGCGATCGTCAAGCCGGCGGGCGGCAAGCTCAAGTTCAAGGGCGGCAAGGCCTCGATCAAGGTGAAGGCGGGTGCCGCGGGCAAGCTCGTCGTGAGCGTGAAGGCCGGCTCGAAGGTCGTCGCGACCGGCACCGCCACGGTCACGAAGGCGGGCACGGTGACGGTGAAACTGAAGCTGAGCGCGAAGGGCAAGGCGTTCGTTAAGAAGGGCGGCAAGGTCGTGGTGAACGTGACCGGCACGCCGACGGGCGGCCAGGCGTCGAAGGCGTCGCTCGGGTTGATCTGCCCGAGCTGAGGCTCGGGCCGCTCAGGGCCGCACGGTGAACGAGCGCACGGCGGCCTTCGAGCGGCCGTTGACGCCGCTCGTTCTGATCGAGATGCGGTAGGCCCCGGCGGGCAGGCGCACGGGGAGCCTCGTCGTGGTGGCGGTGGATCGGCGCAGCTGGACGGTTCTGTGCGTCACGGCCACCACCGCGCCCGACCGGTTCCTGCGCGTGACGCTGTATGTCAGGGCGCTCGCGCCGTTCCCGCCGGTGGCGCGCAGCGAAGCCGCCCGCCGGCAGCGCGGGCGGCGTGTCGTACAGCGCGAGGAGACGAGGACCCTCGCCGATCGCACCGTCGGCCGGCCATGCCCAAGATGCGCATTTGGGGAATGGAGCGCGGTCGCCGCGTCCAGTCGGCCGCCCGAGACGCTGATCATGCCGCTGCGCACCTCGACGTGCGCGATGAGATCTTCGCGTGCCTGCTTGCCGCTGAGGCTCGGATCCTTGGAGAAGAGCAGGGCGGCGGCGCCGGAGGCGAACGGCACGGCCATCGACGTCCCGTCGAGGCTGTCGTAGCGGCCACCGAGCGCGGTGGAGAGGATTCCGCTGCCGGGGGCGAAGAGATCGACGGAGCGGCTCCCGTAGTTGGAGAAGAGAGCGCGGGTGTCATTGCTCGTGGACGCGCCGACGCAGAGGACGTTCGATGCCGGCGCCTCGCATGGGTAGACGTTCTCGCCGATGTCGAGGTTCAAATCCGAGTTCCCCGCGGCTGCCACAAAGAGCGTGCTTGGGTGGCGCGCAGCGATCTGAGCGAAGAGCTGCCCGAGCAACGGGTCGGCGGGGCCGCCGAGCGAGAGGTTGACGACGCGTGCGCCAGCCGATGCCACCGCCTCTGTGGCCTCCAGCAGGACCGACCACGATCCGCGGTTGTCATCGCCGATGACGCGTACCGGCAGCGCCCGGGCGTCGGGGGCGATCCCGCTGATGCCGATTCCGTTGCCGTTCGCGGCCACGATCGTGCCGAGGACGTGCACCCCATGGCCCAGGAGCGTGGTGGCGGGGTTGTTGTCGTCGTCGACGAAGTCCCAGCCGCGCCAGTCGTCCACCAGGCCGTTGCCGTCGTCGTCGATGCCATTCGATTCGCGCCCGTTGCCGCTCTCGGCGGGGTTGATCGCGTACTGGCGGCGCAGATCGGGGTGCGTGGATTCGGTGCCGGTGTCGACGACCGCCACTACGACGCCCTTGCCGGTCGCAACGGCCCACGCCCCCGGAGCATCGACGTCGGCGTCGAAGGTCGCCCCCGGGCCGCCGGGGTTCACGAGCGCCCAGAGCGCGCCGAACGAGGGGTCGCCGGTGGTCGTCGCGGCCGGCTCGATCGCCGCGTCCACCACGGCCAGACTGACCGTCGGATCAGAGCGCAGCTCGCCCAGCGCGGCCTGCGCCCGGCCGGCGGGGACCGAGACGATCTCGGCCTCGGGGATCCGCAGCGAGCGCACGAAGTCGGCGCCTGCGCGCTGCCGCAGCGCCCGTCGCTCTCCCGCGGCCAGCCGCGGCTTGCGCAGGACGATCAGCTCGACGCGGCCGGGAGCCGCTGCGTACGACTGGGGCGCGATGGTCGCGCTCAGTGCGACGCACGCGAGCCCGACGAGCACCGCACACCAGAGAGCCACGGTGCCTCGTCTCACTCCTGTGCGATACGCCATCTGCATCACACCTAAAACGGTAGTGCAGCAGCGCGGTTCTCGAGCCGGTCTCAGGAGCCGATCCCAGCGGAGAGAGGGGGATTTGAACCCCAGCGCCGACGGCGCAGGCCGCGACGAACTTCGCGGGCACGATGACGGGCGGCACGGCGTCGAAGACGTCGCTCGGGTTGATCTGCCCGAGCTGAGGCTCGGGCGCTGCGGGCCGCCCGGGAAAGGCTTTGACCGCGAGACTCCCGCCCACTAGCGTGGGCTCCCGTCCCGTACGCTGGGTCACCACCAACATCGAGGAGCGCAGATGCACGAGCACGAGTCGGATCACGAGCAGCAGGGCGAGGATGTCGTCGCGTACGAGGCGCCGGTCGTGGAGGATCTCGAGTGCGTCGACGGCCCCGCGGTGACGGCGGCCGCCAAGAGCGTTCTTTAGGCCTTGGCCGCATCGGCGCGCGTCGCCCCACTCACACGCAGTCGCGGCGCACGAGCGCTGGGCCGCCGCCTCGACCGCAATCTCGCGGCGCGCCGTCTTGCGCTGCGGCTCGGGCTCTGGTCGCCCGCCGGAATCGAGCTGCCGCCGGAGGCGCCGGTCGGCGTCAAGCTGGAACTGACGCACCGCTGCAACCTCCAGTGCCCGTTCTGTTACACGGACTCGCCCCGGCACACCCGGGCGAAGTCGATCGACCTCAGCGATGACGACTGGCGGCGCGTCACGGCCGACGCGATCCAGGCCGGCGTGGTCGAGGCCGTCGTCACCGGAGGCGAGCCGCTGCTGCGCAGAGACCTCGCACTCGAGCTGCTGACGACCCTCTCGCAGGCGCGCGTCGGCACGACCATGAACACGAACGGCTGGTTCGTCGACGATGCGGTCGCCGACCATCTCGCGACGATCCCCGGCCTGCAGGTCAACATCTCGCTCGACGGGGCGACCGCCTCCCTGCACGACGGCGCGCGCGGCGGGTCCGGGAGCTGGGGCAGGGCCGTCGCCGCGGTCGACCGCCTGCTCGCTCGCGGCGTGCGCGTGCGGCTGATCCACGTCGTCACCCCCGCGAACCTCGGCTACGTGGAGCACCTGCTCGAGCACGCGTGGCTCCTGGGGGCCGCGTCGGTGCGGGTGGCGCGCGTCGGCATGCTCGGCGCCGCGGCCCGGGGAGGCACCTGGGATGTGTCCGCGCGTGACATCGACGCTGCGATCGAGC
>WLNG01000209.1 GCA_009699915.1 Actinomycetota bacterium | reverse complement strand
GGCGAAGAACGGCGCCGAGATGTAACGCTCGCCGGAGTCCGGGAGGACGGTGACGATGCGCTTGCCCGCCGACTCAGGGCGCTCGGCGACCTGGAGCGCGCCCCACAGTGCGGCGCCGCACGAGAGCCCGGCGAGTACGCCTTCGCGTGCCGCTGCCAGGCGCGCCGTCTGGATCGCGGCGTCGTCCGGGACTGTGATCACCTCGTCGATGAGTTCCCGGTTCAGGACCGCCGGAACGAATCCGGCCCCGATCCCCTGGATGCGGTGAGGCCCAGGCTTTCCGCCGGAGAGCACCGCGGAGGACTGGGGCTCGACGGCGATGACCAGCGCCTTCGGGTTGGCGGCCTTGATGGCCTCCCCCGCCCCGGTGATCGTGCCACCGGTGCCCACACCCGCCACGAAGACGTCCACCTTCCCATCGAGCGCCGCGAGGATCTCGGGCCCGGTGCCGGTGCGGTGTGCCTCCGGGTTGGCCGGATTGGAGAACTGGTCGGGGAGGAAGTGGTCGGGCTCGCCGGCAAGCGCGCGCGCCGCACCGACGGCTTCGTTCATTCCGCCCATCGACTCGATCACGTCAACCCGCGCGCCATAGAGCCGCAGCAGCGCCTCTCGTTCGCGGCTCATGCCCTGCGGAAGGAAGATTCGCAGGTCGTAGCCCCTCGCCGCGCAGACGAACGCGAGGGCGATCCCGGTGTTCCCGGAGGTCGCCTCGACGATCGTCGTGACGCCGGGTTCAATCAGCCCGTCGCGCTCGGCGGCGTCGATCATCGCCACGCCGATGCGGTCCTTCACCGAGCCGCCGGGATTGAAGGCCTCGATCTTCGCGTAGAGCTCGACGCCGCGCGCGCCTGCTTCGGCCCCGATCAGGCGTGTCAGATGGATGATCGGCGTGCGACCAACGAGCTCAGAAATGTTGATCGGGATTGAACCCATTGACCGGGCACAGCCTAGAGCACCCGGCAGCGGCGATGTGAGAGGTGGTCCGCCTCAGGCGCTCTCAGACGCGGCGGCCGGGCGATCCCACTCCTCCGCGTAGGCCACATGCGCCGGATTCACCGCGACGCGCTTGCCCTTGCGATCGGCGTCGATCACCGCACCGGACGCCATGCGCCGCGCGACCTCCTCGATCTCGAGATCGCTCGCGATCCACTCTCCGTCGGGAAAGACCAGTCTCGAACCCATGGCGCAGTCGTATCGGACGCGCCGGTCAGCGACCGAGCATCCAGTCCCAGAGCATCACCATCGCCGCCGCAGCGATCACGCCGGCGATCCATGAGATGGCGAAGCCGAGCAGGATCGGAATGGCGACGACAAGCACCAGGAACGACACCAGCGCGATCGTCCGGGCGAAGCGCCGGGGCGCCGCACGGGCTCGTCGGGATCGTCTCCAGAACACCCGCACAGTGTGTCAGCCCACACCGAAGAACCGGCCGACGCCGTCGCTGACAGTTACCGGACCGTGTAGCGCTTGCTGCTCACGGCGCCCTGCACGGCACCCTCTGATGGCGTGACCGTCACAAGCCAGACGCCCTTCGTAAGCTTCGAAACGTCCCCCGTCGTGGCGTTGGCGACAGAGACATTCCCCGTCGCATCGATCGCAATCGCCGACGGTGCATCGCCAACTGCGGCCGGCCACTCCGCCGCGCGCGCATCCGCGCCGCCAAGAAGGCCGCAGAGCACCAGCGCGCCCAGCAGCGCCAGCACGGTCGAACGCCCACCCAGCACAGCCCCGACGATACGACCGGTGATCATCCTGGTTCCTCGGCTTGAAGGTCGTGCTGCGGCGACGTCCAGCGCTGACTACAGCGGCTGAGTGCTCAGCGACGACAATGGAGCGGGAAAGTTTCCAGCGCAAACGGGCGCCGGCGCCGTCGAGCCGGTGCCTTTTGACACCGGCCCGGGGCGGATCCCTTCAGCGCTCAGCTAAGCGGCTCAGCTGGTCTTCAAGCAGATCGCGTAGGCCCGGAAGCCTTCCTGACCGCCGGTGCTGTTGTGGATGGCCACCAGCCAGCCGTTTTCGCTCGGCTGATTGCGGGTGACGCTGAAGCCGGCAGTCGGGATCGGGCCCCTGTAGCCACCCCCGATGACCGTCTCGTCTGCGAGGCAGTCAGCGATGACATCTTCTCCTCCGCCGGCGGGGACGACCGTCTCAGAAACGGGAGTGCGCACCGTGACGGCGGCGGCGGTGAAATCCTTGCCGGGAAGCCCCTGCGGGCCCTGAACGGACCCGTTGAAATCGGCGGCGGTCAGCGACTTGTTCTTGACCTTTGCGCCGGTCACGGCGTTCGACTTGATCTGGGCCGTCCCCACGCTGTTGGCGGGGAGCTTCACTGCGGCGTAGCTGACACCACCAAGCGCAATGAAGAGCGCGAGCGTCGCGGTCAGATTGGCGTAGGTGAGGCGGCTGCGAATCCTGCGCGGCATGAGACTCCTCGTGATTCCACGGCCGCCGGAATGGCAGCCGATCGCCGAGCGACGGTACTAGGAAGGTCCGAGCACCACGAGCAGCAACCGGTCAGCCCGGGTCAGAGGCGGTAGGCGTCTTCGAGCCCGACTTCAGCCACGGGCACGGGCGGCTCTCGCAGCAGATGCCATCACCGTCGGCATCGCGCGTGTCGGCCGCACGCTGAGCCGGCGCTTGGTTCGGATAGTCAAAACAGCTATCCGCTTCTGCGCCGGCGCACGTTACAAGCAGAGCCAAGACGAGAAACGCCCCGAGAAGCAACAGGAGCATCTGTAGGCCATGGCGGTAGCGGGACCGTGCGACTTCCCGATCTGTCTCGTGGCAGTTTTGGGTTAGCTGGAGTGTGCCGAAGCGCTTTTGGGCACCGCTCAGCCGGGGGCCATCGATGAGGTTCGCGGGCCCGAGACCCTGGCTTCAGCTACCGGTGAGGACGCCGGTGATGTCGTAGCTGCGCAGGTAGATGCCGGACCCGCCAAACCTCAGGTAGCAGTACAGAGCAATGCGGTTGAGACCTGCCGCTGCGATGAAGCTTCCTGTGAGCGCGAGCTGCTCATGCTCAGCCTGAGCGAGGTCGCCGCTGAAGGCGGGATTGGATGCGGAGATGCCTCCAGGCCCATACATGGCGCAGGCGAAGCTGTTCGCACCGCCAGCGTCATTCTCCCTTTCAAAGGAACCACTGAAGTTCACGATCATGCGTCCCGCGAATGGCGCGTTGACCTCTGTCTCGACCACATACGTGGGCGTTCCAGAGACGATCATCTCGCTGTTCG
>WLNG01000208.1 GCA_009699915.1 Actinomycetota bacterium | reverse complement strand
TGCTCTTCCATGTCGCGACGCCTGCCAGCAGGGCGCAGCCGCCGAGCAGTAGCGCCGTCAGGATCGTGACCCACTTGGACGCGGGAAGACCATGCGCGTGATCGTGGTGATGGTGTTGGTGAGGGTGGCTCATGCGTCGGCCCGCTGCGTCGGGGCGGCATCGTACGCCGTCGTCGGCTCAGGCGACGTCGTTGGCGACAGCTGAGCGCTGCAGCAGCTCCTCGCGCATGACCGAAACTGCGCGCGGCGCCCGGATCACGAGTCGCAGCGCGCGATTCGAAGGAGCCGCGCGAACCCCGACGATGGTCTCCTCACCCAGTCGGACGAGGTCGGCAGGTCCAAGGCGCACCAGCCATCCCGCGGGGACCGGCGTCACGAGCGGGCTCCCGGCGAATCCGGCCGGAGCGAACTCTCCGCTGGGATCGGTCAACCGCAGCACAGCGACGCATTCGGGATCCCGTTCGATCAGCTCGATCCAAGCCTGCTCGCCGACGCGTACTCGACCACCGACGGCGACCTGCAGGACCAAACCGCCCGGATGCGCCTGATGGTCACCAACTTTCACTGCGTGAGCATATACCGGGAATCCTTACAGGGACGGTTCGACCGCCTCGCGACACCCCGTCGCGGGGAGACCGGCCGTGCCGCGCCATACTGCGGCCATGCGGGTCGCGATCATCGGAGCGGGCATCTCAGGCCTGGGCTGCGCGCACATCCTGCGCGACTCCCACGAGGTGACCGTCTTCGAGGCGGAGCCGCGGGCCGGTGGCCACAGCGACACCGCGGAGGTACCAGGGCCGGCAGGGGGCGTTCCTGTCGACCTCGGGTTCATCGTTTACAACGAGCGCACCTACCCACGGTTCACGCAGCTGCTGCGCGACCTGCGCGTGGAGAGCTCGCCCAGCGATATGAGTTTCGGGGCAGCCATCGACGCCGCCGATCTCGAATACCGGCTGTCAAGCCCCGCCTCGATCCTCGCCCAGCCGCGCAGCATCGTGCGCGGGAGCTACCTGCGGATGCTCTGGGAGATCACCCGCTTCAACCGCGCAGCGCTGCGTCTCGCCGAAGCGCCGGGCGATGAGGGGCGCTCGCTCGGCGCGTTCGTCGACGAGCTCGGCCTCTCCAAAGAGCTGCGCGACTGGTTCCTGGTGCCGCTCGGCTCGGCGATCTGGTCGGCGAATCCCGACACCTTCCTCGAGTTTCCCGCTTCGACGTACGCACGTTTCATGGACAACCACGGACTGCTGCGCATCCGCGACGTCCCCCCGTGGCGGACGGTCACAGGCGGCTCGCGCAGCTACGTCCAGGCGCTCACCGCGCCGCTCGGGGACCGCCTGCGACTCGGCGAGGCGGTCCGGTCGGTGCGGCGCACTGGCGACGGCGTGGAGATCGCCACCGCTGCCGGTCCGGCGCTCTACGACCGGGCGATCCTCGCCGTGCACTCCGATCAGGCGCTCGCGATGCTCGACGAGCCGACCCGGGCACAGCGCGAGGTGCTCGGTGCGATCGCCTACCGCGCGAACGCCGTCACACTCCACCACGATGCGCAGATCATGCCCCGGGCGCGCCGGGCGTGGGCGAGCTGGAACGTGCGCGTGCCCGAGCGCAGCGAGCACGCGCCGACCCTCAGCTACTGGATGAACAACCTCCAGCCGCTCGCGACGCAGACCCCGTGGTTCGTCTCGCTGAACAGCGACCACCTGATCGACCCGGCGACCGTCGCAGCGCGGCGATCACTCAGCCACCCGGTCTTCGACCTCGGCGCCCGCGCAGCACAGCGACGGCAGGCAGAGATCCAAGGCGCCGGCGGCGTCTTCTTCGCCGGGGCCTGGTGGCACAACGGCTTCCACGAGGACGGGCTGCGCAGCGCCCACGAGGCCTGTGCCGCGCTGCTCGGCGCGGCGCCCGCATGACCGGCGCGGCGCTCTACACCGGCCTGCTCGAGCACCGTCGGCTGACACCGGCGGAGCACGGATTCTCGCTACCGGTGCAGATGGCGCTGGTTGACCTCTCAGCGCTGCCGGGGGTCTTCGATCATCTCCCCTTCTGGTCCGCCCGACGGCCCGCCGCGGTCTGGCTGCGGCGCGCAGATTACGGCGACGGGGGCAGCGGGCCGCTTGACACGTTTGTTCGCGACCTCGTCCTGCAGCGGATCGGCATGCGCCCCACCGGGCCGGTGCGCATGCTGACGAATCTGAGAACGCTCGGATACGTCTTCAACCCACTCACGGTGTACTTCTGCGGCGAGCGGGGAGCGAGCGATCAGGCGGTCGTGCTCGAAGTCTCCAACACCCCGTGGGGCGAGCGCCACTGGTACGTCGTCCCCGACCCGCAGGCCGGCGCTGCGCGCTTCCCGAAGGAGCTGCACGTCTCGCCGTTCCTCACGATGGAGGGCGATTACCGCTTCACCCTCGAAGGGCCCGATGACATCCTGCGCCTCGGACTTGAGCTCGAACGCGCCGGAGATCCGGTGTTTCAGGCGCGTCTCGTCCTGCGGCGTCGTACGCTGACGCCGCGGACCGCCGTCCGCTCGCTCCTGGAGCGCCCCTTCATGACCTACCGCGTCACAGCAGAGATCCACCTCCAGGCCCTGAAGCTCTGGCGCAAGGGCGTGCCCTTCGTCCCCCACCCCGGCCGCGGCGAGACGGCATGACTCGCACCGACGCACTCGGACGGCGGCTGCTCACGGCCGGGCTCGAGCGCCTGCACGGCGGGACGCTGACGCTCGTCGAGGACGGCGTGGCGCGCCGCTTCGGGGATGGCCTGACGGACCCCGCCGGTCGAGCGCCGGTATCCGCGACCGTCACGATCCACGATTCCCGCATCTGGGGCCGCGTGCTGCGCGAGACGTCGACCGGGCTGGGTCTCGGCTACGCGGACGGCTGGTGGGATGCGGACGACCTCACCGCGTTCCTGCGCCTGCTCAGCCGCAACGTGCGGCGGACCGACGCGCTGCTGCAGCCGCTCTCCCGCGTCACCGCGAAGCTCGCCGACCCGGTCCGCAGGCGCCGCTCGCCGGATCGCGTGCGCGATCGCCGCAACATCCGCGCGCACTACGACATCGGGGACGAGGTCTTCGCGCTCTTCCTCGACGAGACTCGGACCTACTCCTGCGCGATCTTCGAGCGCCCGGAGACGACGCTCGCGCAGGCGCAGCAGGCGAAGCTCGACCGCATCTGCGACCAACTCCAGCTGGGGCCAAATGATCATCTGCTCGAGATCGGAACCGGCTGGGGCGG
>WLNG01000207.1 GCA_009699915.1 Actinomycetota bacterium | reverse complement strand
GGGATTGCCCGCGATGAGGAGGAGTTCCGCACCATCGTCCAGCGCGGCATCGACGCGTCGCCGATCGGCCAGGTGCTGCTCGATCAGTCGGTGATCGGCTGGGGCGAGTTCGAGCTCGAGGTGATGCGCGACCGCAACGACAACTGCGTGATCGTCTGCTCGATCGAGAACCTCGATCCGATGGGGGTCCACACCGGCGACTCGGTCACCGTAGCCCCGCAGCAGACGCTTCCCGACCGGCTTTACCAGCGCCTGCGCGATCAGGCGATGATCGTGATCCGCGCCGTAGGCGTCGAGACCGGGGGTTCCAACGTTCAGTTCGCGGTCAATCCGCAGACGGAGGAGATCCTCGTCATCGAGATGAACCCGCGGGTCTCGCGCAGTTCGGCACTCGCCTCCAAGGCGACCGGCTTCCCGATCGCGAAGATCGCGGCGCGTCTGGCCGTCGGGTACACGCTCGACGAGATCCCGAACGACATCACGCAGCTGACGCCCGCGAGCTTCGAGCCGGCGATCGACTACGTCGTCGTCAAGTGGCCGCGCTTCGCGTTCGAGAAGTTCCGCGGCGCCGACCCCTACCTCTCAACCCACATGAAGAGCGTCGGCGAGATCATGTCGATCGGGCGCACCTTTCAGCAGGCCTTCGGCAAGGCGATGCGCAGCCGCGAACTCGACACCACGCCGGATGTTGCTGCGATGAGCGCAGACGAGCTCCTGGCGGCGCTTGAACGCCCCACCGCCGATCGCTATGACGTGATCCTCGAGGCGTTCCGCCGCGGCGCGGACGTCGAGGATGTGCACGAGCGCTGCCTGGTGGATCGGTGGTTCCTCCACGAACTGCGTTCGCTGGCGCTCGATCCGGACGCGGCGTTTGCAGGCGAGCGCACCTTCAAATCGGTCGACACCTGCGCGGCTGAGTTCGAGGCGCGCACACCGTACTTCTACTCCTGCTGGGAGGGGCGCGCTGATGACGAGGTGGAGCGTGGCGAACGCCCGTCGGTTGTGATTCTCGGGGCGGGCCCCAACCGGATCGGGCAGGGGATCGAGTTCGACTACTGCTGCGTCCATGCCGCGATGACCGTCCGCGAGAGCGGTCGTGATGCGGTGATGGTCAACTGTAATCCCGAGACGGTCTCGACCGACTACGACACGTCGGATCGCCTCTATTTCGAGCCATTGACCCTTGAAGACGTCCTCGCGGTCTGCCGGCTTGAGCAGCCCGAAGGCGTGATCGTCCAGTTCGGCGGGCAGACGCCACTCAAGCTCGCGCAGGGGCTTGTCGACGCGGGCGTCCCGATCCTCGGGACGAGCGTCGACGCCATCGACCTCGCCGAGGAGCGCGGGCGCTTCAGCAGACTCCTCGACGAGCTCGGCTATGAGGCGCCGCCGTACGCGGAGGCGCACTCCGTCGAGGAGGCTCTCGCGGCAGCCGAACAGGTCGGTTTCCCGCTGCTGGTGCGCCCGAGCTACGTGTTGGGCGGCCGCGCGATGGAGATCGTCTACCACCGCGAGGATCTCCAGGACTACCTGGCTCGCAATGTCCGCGACGACGGCCGGGCGATCTTCTTGGACCGCTTCCTCGAGAACGCCATCGAGGTCGATGTGGACGCGCTCTGCGACGGTACGGAGGCTTGGATCGGCGGCATCATGCAGCACGTCGAGGAGGCTGGTATCCACTCCGGCGACTCGGCCTGCGTGCTGCCGCCGCATTCGCTCGGGCCGGAGATGTTGGCGCAGATCCGCGAGCAGGCGGCCGGCCTGGCGCTGCGCCTTGGCGTCGTCGGTCTGCTCAACGTCCAGTTCGCGGTCTACAGCGGCGAGCTTTACGTCATCGAAGCCAATCCGAGGGCCTCCCGCACCGTGCCGTTTGTCAGCAAGGCGATCGGCGTGCCGCTGGCCAAGATGGCCTGCCGGCTGATGCTCGGCGAGCGCATCGCCGATCTCGGTCTGCCGGCCGATCCGATGGGCACCGGCCACGTCTGCGTCAAGGAGGCGGTCCTGCCGTTCGATCGCTTCGACGGGGCAGATGTCCTGCTCGGACCAGAGATGCGCTCCACCGGCGAGGTGATGGGCGTTGCGCGCGATTTCCCGACGGCGTTCGCGAAGGCTCAGGCGGCTGCGGGCGCTCCGTTGCCGAGCGAGGGCACCGCGTTCCTGACCGTCACCGACAGTGACAAGCCGGGAGCGGTGGCGATCGCTCAGACCCTGCATGATCTCGGTTTCCGGATCGTCGCAACTGGGGGCACGAAGGCCGCGATCGAGCGCATGGGTGTCCCGGTGCTCGAGCTGCAGAAGGTCGGCTCGGGCCATCCGAATGTTGTCGACTGGATCGAGGGCGGCGAGGTGAACCTCGTCGTTAACACGCCGACCGGATCGGGCGCTAGGACCGATGGCTGGCAGATCCGGCGCGCCGCGGTTGCGCGCGGGATTCCGTGTCTGACGACGCTCTCCGGAGGGCTCGCTGCGGCGCGGGCGATCGCGGTGGCGCGTCAAGGCGAGTTCGACGTGCTCGCGCTGCAGGACATCCATCGCGCCGGTGAGACCGTGGAGCCCACACGGTGACGCTCGCGCCGCTGGGACGACGGCGCCTGGACGTCACGCAGCAGCGCTCTCACGGGGCCTACCGCGTGCTCGTCGTCGCAGATCCGGGCGGCCCGCTGCCGCAGCCCGGTCAGTTCTACATGCTCACCGCCGCTGAGCGCTGGGGGGGAGGGGTTGACGAGCGGCCGTTCCTGCCACGAGCGTTCAGCGTTCTGCGCGCCCGCTCCGGGGAGCTTGAGTTCATGCTCGAGGATGTCGGTCCTGGAACTGAACGGCTGACCGAGCTCTCAGCCGGCGACGGCCTCTGGGCGCTCGGCCCGCTTGGGCAGGGGTTCCGAGCCCCGCAGGAGGGCCATCGCGCGATTCTCTGCGGCGGGGGCGTGGGGACGGCACCACTGGCGCTGTTGCAGGACCGGCTGCGGGCCGATGGCGTAGCCGAGGTGGCGCTGCTTGGATTTCGCGATCTGGCGCACGCGGCCGGCGGCGAGCTGCTTGAGGACGCGCAGATCGCCACCGACGACGGCTCTGTCGGCCATGCCGGCCGGGTGACGGAGCTGCTGTCGCGCGAGCTCGACGCTGACGAGCATGCCGTCGTCTTCTCCTGCGGGCCGCCCGCGATGCTGGAAGCCGTCCGGGCGCTGTGTGCAGAGCGCGGCGTGCCGGTGCAGCTGGCGCTCGAGTCCGGAATGGCATGCGGCTTCGGCGCCTGTTACGGCTGCGTGGTGCCGGTCC
>WLNG01000206.1 GCA_009699915.1 Actinomycetota bacterium | reverse complement strand
CGACCAGCTCGCGGGCACTGACCTCCTTCCTGTGCACGAGCGCCGCGAGCTCCTGTGCGGGGCGGAACATCAGGTCGGCCGTGTCACCCATCTGGCGCAGTATCGCCGAGGCAAGCCGGTACGGTGGAGCCATGGGATCAGAAGGCATCCGCGTCCGCGGGCTCGAGCGGGAGTTCAAAGGCGGGATCCGCGCGGTTGACGGGATCGACCTCGACGTTGCTCCCGGCGAGATCTACGGTTTTCTCGGGCCAAACGGTGCCGGGAAGTCGACCACGGTGCTGATGCTCGTCACGCTGCTGCCGCCGACCGGAGGCAGCGCGACGGTGGCGGGCTTTGACGTAGCCAGCCGCGGCGCCGACGTGCGGCGGATGATCGGCGCCGCGCTGCAGGAGGCAGCGCTCGACGACTTCCTCACCGGCTGGGAGCACATGGACCTCCAGGGTGGGCTTCACGGCATGAACCGCCAGCAGGCGCGGACGCGCGGCGGGGAGTTGCTCGACCGCGTCGGCCTGAGCGATGCGGCCGATCGCAAGGTTGGCGGCTACTCGGGAGGCATGAAGCGCCGGCTCGACCTCGCGCTGGCGCTGATCCACCGGCCGCGGGTGCTCTTCCTCGACGAGCCGACGACCGGCCTGGACCCGCAGAGCCGCAGCGCACTCTGGACGGAGGTCGAGCGCCTCGCCCGCGAGGAGGGCGTCACCGTCTTCCTCACGACCCAGTACCTCGAGGAGGCGGACGTGCTCGCGGGTCGGGTCGGGATCATCGATCGCGGACGCATCGTCGCCGAGGGAACGCCGTCGGCGCTCAAGGCGCAGATCGGCCACGTCTCGCTGGAGGCGGTCCCCGTGCGCCCCGACGATCGTGAGCGCCTGCGTGCTGCGCTGGCGCCGTTCGGCGAGCCGGCGGCCCATTCGCCCCGCGGTGAGGCGGTGCGGCTCGGCGGCGGAGCGGAGCAGCTCGCGGACGTCGTGCGGGCGCTCGATACGGCGGGGATCGACGTCGCTGAGCTGCAGCTGCACCAGCCGTCGCTCGACGACGTCTTCCTCGAGAAGACCGGCCGTTCACTTGAGGGGACCGACGACGATGAGGCCGCCGCGCCGGAGCCCTCCGCGGCGTGAGCGAGGGTCCTGCACCCCCTGAGGCGCCACCGGCGCTGAGGCAGGTCGCGCTGATCGCCCGCCGGTCGGTCTCGCGGACGTTCCGCCAGCCCGAGCTGATCATCCCGGTGATTCTCTTTCCGCTGATCCTGCTGGCGGTGAACGCCGCAGGCCTCTCCTCGATCACGAAGCTCCCGGGCTTCCCGACCGATCGTTACATCAACTTCGCGATCGTCATCTGCTTCATCCAGGGCGCGCTGTTCGCATCGATCACAGCTGGGACCGAGCTGGCGTCCGACATCCAGAAGGGATTTCTGGACCGGCTCGCGCTGACGCCGGCGCGGCGCTGGGCGATCCTCGTCGGCGCGACCTTCGGCGGCACCTCCGTTGCGATCGTCGGAACGCTCGTCTACCTCGGGATCGGACTGATCTTCGGGGTCACGATCGACGCCGGCATCGGCGGCGCGCTGCTGCTCGTCGCGCTCTCCATCTACGTCGCCCTCGCCTTCGCGGGGATCGGCTCATGGCTGGCGGTGCGCACCGGCTCCCCGGCGGCCGTCCAGGGGATGTTCCCACTGATCTTCGTCCTCTTCTTCCTCTCGACGATGAACCTGCCGGCCGATCTCATCGAGAAGGACTGGTTCCGCACGATCGCCCAGGTCAACCCGATCAGCTTCCTGATCGACGGGATGCGCTCACTGATCATCAGCGGCTGGGATCCAGGCCAGCTGCTGCCGTGCTTCGCGGTGGCGACCGGGATGATCGTCCTCTTCTACGGGCTCGCCGCGCGGGCGATGCGCCGGCGGGTGCAACGGACATGAACGGCGCTACCGGCCAGGTTGCGCGCGCGGTGCTCCGGCGGACCACGATCCACACGTACAAGAACCCGGCGATCATCATCCCGGCGCTCGCCTTCCCGCTGGTCTTCCTCGTCGCCTTCGCTGGGGGGCTCTCGGCGGTCTCCAAGGTTCCGGGCTTCGACTTCGCCGCCGGGTACACGGCATTCCAGTTCGTCTTCGTCTTCCTGCAGATGGCGGCCTTCGGCGGGATCTTCAGCGGCTACCGGCTCGCGGAGGACTTTGAGAGCGGCTTCGCGCGGCGCCTGCTGGTCGCTGCGCCATCGCGGATCGGCCTGATCATCGGTTATGTCCTCGCAGGTCTGCTGCGCTATGGGCTGATCGGCGTGATCCTCTGGGGGTTGGCGCTCGCGACCGGGATGACCGTGCGCGGCGGCGTGCTCGAGATCGCCGGTCTCGTGCTCCTGGGGGCGCTCGTCAGCGCGGCCTGTGCGCTCTGGAGCATCGGACTCGCGCTGCGCTACCGCAGCGTCGACATCGGCTCGTTCATGCAGACCCCGATCTTCGTGCTGCTCTTCCTGGCCCCGGTCTACGTGCCGCTCGTGCTGCTCAGCGGCTGGATCCACGCAGCCGCGTTGGTCAATCCGTTCACGTTGCTGCTCGACGCGGGCCGCGGGTTCATCGCCGGGGAACCGGAGAAGGCCGTGGCGGCATTTGCGGCCGCGCTCGGCCTGCTCGCCCTGATGTGGCTGTGGGCGACGTTGCAGCTGCGCCGCGCCGAGCGCCCGGCCGTCTGACGGCCCGGGAACGGCGAAGGCCCGGCGGATGCCGGGCCTTCGCGTCCTGCGGGGGGAGCTGGTGCTCCGTCCCTACATCATGCCGCCCATGCCGCTCATGTCCGGCATCCCGCCGCCGGCGCCGGCCGGGTCGGGGATCTCGGCGATGATCGCCTCGGTGGTCAGGATGTTCTTCGCGATCGACGCCGCGTTCTGCAGCGCGGAGCGCGTGACCATCGCCGGGTCGATGACGCCGTCCTCGAAGAGGTCGACGATCTCGCCGGTGGCGGCGTTCAGGCCGAAGCCCTTCTTCGCCTTGGCGACGTCGGCGACGACGACCGAGCCCTCAAGCCCGGCGTTCTCGGCGATCTGACGGAGCGGCTCCTCGACGGCGCGCAGCACGATCCGGGCGCCGGTGCGCTCGTCCTCGTCGGCGATGTCATCGACGGCCACGCCCTTCGACGCCTGGAGCAGCGCGACGCCGCCTCCGGGCACGATGCCCTCCTCGAGAGCCGCGCGGGTCGCCTGCAGCGCGTCTTCGACGCGATGCTTCTTCTCCTTCATCTCCGTCTCGGTGGCCGCGCCGACCTTCACGACGGCGACGCCGCCGGAGAGCTT
>WLNG01000205.1 GCA_009699915.1 Actinomycetota bacterium | reverse complement strand
TCGCTTCAGGTCGGCGAGCGCATCCGCGTACAGCGGCGCGCGCTCGGACTGGTGAATGACCGGTCCGTCCCAGTCGAGGCCGAGGCGGGCGAGATCCGCGAGCTGCTCGTCTGCGACGCCGCTGCGCACGCGCCCGCTGTCGAGATCCTCCATACGCACGACGAAGCGCCCACCGGCGGCGCGAGCGAAGAGCCACGCGAGCATTGCGGTGCGCAGGTTCCCGAGGTGGAGAGGGCCCGTCGGGCTCGGTGCGAAGCGCCCGTCGGCGGATGCCGGAGCTGGGCCGCGGATGGTCAGGTGGCCGGGCACGGCCGTGAGCATAGGAACGGCGAGCGCTAGGCTGCCCGCCCGATGGCAGAAGACGCCGCAGTCACCGACAATGCCGGTCCGCTTCCCTGCAACCCGTGCAGCGGTTCGGGGAGCCTGATCTCCCGCGTCGGCGGGGAAGAGCAACGGGTGCCCTGCCCGTGGTGCGAGGGGAGCGGCGTCTTTCTGCGCGGGCACGACGCTCAGGCGGCACGCCGCGGCGATGGCGCGACTCCGGGCGCAGCCGCGCCCGACGGAGGCTGACGGCCGGTCAGCGAGCGTCCGCGATTTGGAGGACTCCTGCGTCGCTCTCCGCTAGATCGAGCGTCACCGCATAGTCCCCTGGAGCGCCGGCGCGGAACGTCGTCGTCCCGGGGACGCCTGGCCCGACGGGGACGCTGACGCCGAGCGCGACGATCTTCGCGATGTCGGGCGTAGCACTTCGCACGCTGAGCTCGATCAGGTCTCCGGGATGGGCGCGAACCGGCGTCTCAGAAGGGAACATCACCCGGATCACGGAGGCCGGTGTGGCGACCGGCGCGGGCGTGGTGGTCGAGGTGGTCGGCGAAGTCGTGCGCGTGAGATCGCGCTGCGTGGCGCGGAGCGCGCCGGAGATCACGACGCCTGCGACCAGCACAAGGAGGATGACGCGCGCCCGTCGCACCGCGTAATCATCCCGCAGTCGTCGGCTGAAGGGTTTCATGCGGTGCTCCCGAATGGGGTCCAGACCCTAGTACATTCGTCCAAAGGGTTAAGGAATCGAGAGAACCGGCCGATAGTGGCGGCAACGCAAACCGTCGCAACCGTCCCAGGAAGGAACACCATGGAGATGCAGCAGCAGTTCGATCAGGAGCAGCCGGAGGAGAAGAAGAAGGACGAGGGCTTCACCCTCATCGAGCTGCTCGTCGTCATCTTGATCATCGGCATCCTTGCCGCGATCGCGCTTCCGACATTCCTCGGTCAGCAGAAGAAGGGTCAGGACTCGTCCGCGAAGTCCGACGCCCGCAACCTGGTCTCTCAGGTGGAGTCCTGCTTCGCAGACAGCCAGACATATGTCAGCTGTGCGAGCTCCTCCGCGCTCGGTAACACCGGGATTGACTACGGAACCGGCCAGGGCCAGGCATCGGTCGACGCCGGCGCCACTTCGAGCACCTACACCGTCAGCGGCTACTCGAAGAGCGGCAACGTCTTCAAGATCGTCAAGGGTTCGACGGGTGTTGTCACCCGCACCTGCACGACTGCCGGCGACGGCGGCTGCAAGTCCGGCGGAACCTGGTAGGACGCTTCACGAGAGCCCTCGTGGCGCTCGAGCACGGCGAGGGCGGGCCCAAGGGTCCGCCCTCCGTCGTTCTAGGCCGCTCGTAACACCCCAACCTCCTCCACACACAGCCGCGTGAGCGCCCCATACATCGTCATCGCCGGTCTGGCTGGGCTCATCGTCGGCTCGTTCCTGAACGTTGTCGCCTACCGTCTCCCGCGCGGGGAATCGCTCGTCCACCCGGGATCGCGCTGTCCCGGATGCGGCGTCGCCGTTGCTCGACGCGACAACATCCCGGTCTTCGGCTGGCTCCTGCTGCAGGGACGCTGCCGATCCTGCGCGATGCGAATCCCGATCCGCTATCCGGCGGTCGAGGCACTCACCGGCGCACTCTTCGCCGCCGTTGTCGCAACGCAGGACGACACGCTGCGAATCATCCTGGGCCTTCTGCTGGTCAGCCTCCTTGTGCCGCTGACGCTGATCGACCTCGACGTGCGGCGACTCCCGGACGCGCTCACGCTGCCGGGGGCCATCGCAGCACTCGTTGCGGGGATCGTGTTCGAGCCGTCGTTCGTGCCGGAGCAGCTGATCGCTGGCGCCGCCGCGTTCGTGTTCTTCTTCGTCGCCGCCTCGCTCTATCGCGGCGGTATGGGCATGGGGGACGTGAAGTTGGCGGGGATGCTCGGCGTATTCCTTGGCCGCGCTGTCGCTCCCGCGGTGTTGATCGCGCTGCTCAGCGGCGTGCTCGTCGGTATCGCGATCATTCTGCGGGTCGGCGTTTCTGAAGGCCGCAGGACGGCTGTCCCGTTCGGCCCGTTCCTGGCGCTCGGCGGGCTCGTGGGCTTCTTCGTCGGCGATCAGCTGATGAACGCGTACAGCGACCGCCTCTGACCGCGGCCGCAGGCTGCCTCGCACGTCAGCGCCCACGGTTCAGGAAGCACGCGCTCCTGCCGATGGGATCGTGAGGGCGTCCGACGGGCGCCCGCAGACCCCTACATCGCATGGCCTCCCGATCCAAGCCGTATACCGGCCTCGACATCGACCCGCTCGGCATCACCGCTGCGCAGGTCGAGATGACCCCTGCCGGACTGGTCGTGCAGCGCTGCGGCTACCAGGCGCTTGAGCCTGGCGTCGTGCGCGAGGGAGAGGTCGCAGACGCCAGCGCGCTGAGCGAGGCCCTGCGCGCGCTCTACGCGCAGACGCCGAATCTCGCGCGGCGCGTGCGGGTCGGTGTGGCGAACCAGAAGGTCGTCGTGCGCACGCTCGAGCTGCCGGCGCTCGACGATCCGAAGGAACTTGCCGCAGCCGTCGCCTTCCAGGCGCAGGATCTGATCCCGATGCCGCTCGATCAGGCGGTGCTGGACTGGGCGGTGCTGGACGTCGTCGAGACCGATCAGGGACGCCGTCAGCAAGTCCTTCTGGCGGCGGCGCGCCGCGACATGATCGCCTCGGTGGTCGAGGCGACCGATGCCGCCGGCCTCGTACTCGAAGGCATCGATGTCGGCGCTTTCGGACTTGTACGCGCACTTGGGGCCGCGGCGGGGGACGACGAGGTCGTGCTGTACGCCGGTGTCATGGGGATCACGAACGTCGCGATCGCCCGCGCCGGACAGTGTCTCTTCTCGCGCGCTTCGGGCACGGGCATCGAGCACGTGGCCGTCTCCCTCGCTGAGCGCAGCGGGCTTACGATCGAGCATGCCCACGCCTGGCTTGTGCACGTCGGTCTTGAGCGGCCCCTG
>WLNG01000204.1 GCA_009699915.1 Actinomycetota bacterium | reverse complement strand
GGATCGCATGGGGCCTCCATGTCGCGGCGCTCTCGCTGGCGCCGATGTCTGTCGTGCAGGCGGTCGTCGCGGGCGGTGTCGGCCTCATTGCCGTGATGGCAGATCGCGTCTTCGGGCTCTCGGTCGGTCGGCGCCAGTGGTGGGGGCTTGGGCTCACGGCCGCCGGCCTCGTGATGCTCGCCCTGACGGCGCCCGCACAGTCGGGGGCGCATGACGCGTTCCAGCTTGCGCCGATGGTCGCGTTCGAGGCGACGCTGCTCGGCGTCGGAGCTTTGCTGATCGTCGGTCCCGGCGCTGCGGGCCTGCGGCGCGAAACCCACGGCATCGCGCTCGCCGCGGCCTCGGGTGTGCTTTTCGGCGTCTGCAACGTCGCGGTGAAGGCGCTCTCCGGACTCGTCGCCCACCACGGCGGCGTGCTGGCCCTGCTCAGTCCCTGGACTGCGGTCGCGCTCGCAGCCTCCGTCGCGGCCTTTTACGCCTCTGCGCGCAGTCTGCAGGATGGCGGCGCGATCGAGGTCATCGCGATCACCGGAACCGCTGCGAGCATCTCGTGCATCACCGGCGGGATCCTCGTCTTCGACGACCCGATGCCCGGTGATCCGCTCGGCATCGTCATCCAGGCACTCGCTTTCGTCATGGTCATCGTCGCCTCGGCACTCACGCCCGCCCCGCGTGCCGCGCTTGGTCGTCTGTCGACGGCCGCCTGACCCTCGCCCTCGACGGACCGGCCGGGTAGTGTTGAAGCCGGATGGCTCGCGAGAGACACGTCGACGCTGAGGTCGACTACCAGGCGCTCGCCAAGCGCCATCTTTGGCTGCACTTCAGCCGCATGGGCGCCTACGACCGCGGCGGCGAGGTTCCGATCATCGTGCGGGGAGAGGGCTGCCGCGTCTGGGATGACCACGGCAACCGCTATCTCGATGCCCTCAGCGCCCTCTACTGCGTGAACATCGGTCACGGCCGAAGGGACATCGCGCAGGCGGGGGCCGATCAGGCCGGGGAGATCGGGTTCTTCACTACATGGTCGTATGCCCATCCGCGGGCGATCGAACTCGCAGCGAAGATCGCCGAACTGGCTCCGGCAGATCTCAACCGGGTCTTCTTCACATCCGGTGGCGGAGAGTCGGTCGAGACGGCGTTGAAGGTCGTTCGCCAGTACCACAAGCTCCGCGGGAGTCCGCTCAAGACGAAGTTCATCGCACGCGAGGTTGCCTACCACGGGACGACGCTCGGGGCGCTCACCGCGACCGGCGTCACTGGGCTGCGCACGCCGTTCGAACCGTTCACGCCGGGCGGCTGTCATGTCCCGAACACCAATCTCTACAGGCTGCCTCCGGGTCAGGGCGCCGAGACGCTCGCCGAAACCGTGCGCGCGCGCATCGAGTTCGAGGGTCCGGAGACGGTCGCCGCCGTGATCATGGAACCGGTGCAAAACGCCGGTGGGTGCTTCGTTCCCCCGGAGGGCTATTGGCGCCAGGTGCGGGAGATCTGCGACACCTACGACGTGCTGCTGATCTCCGACGAGGTGATCTGCTCGTGGGGCCGACTCGGAGAGTGGTTCGGCGCCCAGCGCTACGACTATCGCCCGGACATCATCACCACTGCGAAGGGGCTGACCTCCGGGTATGCCCCGATGGGCGCGATGATTGCCTCCGATCGGGTGATGGAGCCGTTCCTCGAGGGGAACAACAGCTTCGTGCACGGCTTCACCTTCGGGGGCCACCCGATGGCGGCTGCGGTGGCGCTCGCGAATATCGCCGCGATGGAGGACGAGGGTGTCCTGGAGAACGTGCGCGAGCACGAGGCTGACCTGCGCGCGATGCTTGATTCGCTGCGCGACATTCCGATCGTCGGCGATGTGCGCGGGGCCGGCTACTTCCACGCGATCGAGCTGGTGAAGGACCGTGAGACCAAGGCCAGCTTCAGCGATGAGGAGTCCGAGTCGCTGCTGCGCGGTTACCTGAGCCAGGAGCTCTACGGACGTGGACTGATCTGCCGGGCCGATGATCGCGGTGATCCCGTGGTCCAGTTCGCCCCGCCGCTGATTGCCGGCCCTGAGGAGTTCGAGGAGATGGAGGCGATCCTCCGCCCGGTGCTGGAGGAGGCGTCCCGCCGCGTCGGGAGCCGCTGACGATGCGGATCGGGGTCCCGGCGGAGGTCAAGACCGACGAATACCGCGTCGCTCTGACGCCTTCCGGAGCGCGCGAGCTCACCCAGGCCGGCCACGAGATCTTCGTGCAGGGCGGCGCCGGAGAGGGATCGGCGATCGGCGATGACGACTACCGGGCCCAGGGCGCGCAGATCGTCGAGACTGCCGCCGACGTCTTCGCGCAGGCCGAGCTGATCATCAAGGTCAAGGAGCCCCAGCCGGCCGAGGTCGCACTGCTGCGGCCCGGGCAGACGCTCTTCACGTACCTGCATCTCGCGCCCGATCCGCAGCAAACGCAGGGGCTGATCGAGAGCGGGGCAACCTGCATCGCTTACGAGACGGTTGAGGATCAGCATGGTCGACTCCCGCTGCTCGCGCCGATGAGCGAGATAGCAGGCAAGATTGCGACGCAGGCGGGGGCGTTCATGCTCGAGAAGCCGCTCGGCGGGCGGGGGTTGCTGCTCGGCGGGGTCCCAGGCGTCGCAGCCGGCAAGGTGATGGTGATCGGCGGAGGCGTCGTCGGTCAGAACGCCGCGCAGGTCGCACTGGGAATGGGAGCCGAGGTCTACATCTACGACCGCGACATCGATCGGCTGCGCGAGCTCGAGCACCAACTCAACTGGCATGCCTCGACCTGCTTCGCCTCCGTCCTGGAGATTGAGCAACGCCTGCCCGAGGTCGATCTGGTCATCGGCGCGGTGCTCGTGAAGGGCGGGACTGCACCGCGGGTCATCACCCGCGACCAGCTCTCGCTGATGAAGCCCCACGCGGTCCTCGTCGATGTCTCGATCGACCAAGGCGGCTGCTTCGAGACATCGCGTCCCACGACGCACACCGATCCGACCTATGAGGTCGATGGCATCACGCACTACTGCGTCGCGAACATGCCCGGGGCCGTTCCGGTCACGTCGACGTGGGCGCTGACCAACGCGACGATGCCCTATGTCCTGCGGCTCGCCGAGAAGGGCATCGTCGCGGCGCTGGCGGCCGATCCCGGCTTCCTCAAGGGCCTGAGCGTCGTTGCGGGGCGGGTTGTCTCGGAGCCCGTCGCCATCGATCAGGGCCTGACGCACCTTCCTGCGGCCGAGGCGCTTGCGCTGCTCGCCGCATCCCGCTAAGCCACGCTGCTACTCTCCGAAGCCGCATGCCGACGACCAGCCAGCTCATTC
>WLNG01000203.1 GCA_009699915.1 Actinomycetota bacterium | reverse complement strand
TCACCCAGATCGCGGTCGGCGCGGCCGAGGAGGCGCTCGCTCAGGCGGGTTTGACCCTCTCGGATGACCGCTCCGTCCCGGCCGAGCGCATCGGCAGCATCATCGGGACCGGCATCGGGGGTCTTGCGACGCTGGAGATCAACCACGGCGCCCTGGTCACCAAGGGGGAGGCGGCGGTCTCGCCGCTGTCGATCCCGCTGCTGATGGGGAATGCGGCGGCGGCGGCGGTTGCGCTGCGCCATCATCTCCTCGGCCCGTGCTTCGGCGTCATGTCGGCCTGCGCCGCGGGCGCGAACGCGATCGGTACCGCAGTGCGAACGATCCAATGCGGCGAGGCGGACGTCGTTGTGACCGGCGGGTCTGAGGCGACGCTGATCCGGCTCGCGAAGGCGTGCTTCGGCGCGCTCGACGCCACCTCCACGAGCGGCCAGTCGCGCCCGTTCGATCTGCGTCGCGATGGCTTCGTGATGGGCGAGGGCGCCGGGATCCTCGTGCTCGAGGCGGCCGACGTCGCGCAGGCGCGCGGAGCCACGGTGCTCGCCCGCATCCCCGGCTATGCGACGACCTGCGACGCCCACCACCTCACGGCGCCCGATCCGGACGGCGCAGGTGCAGCGCGCGCGATCGCCGCGGCACTCGCCGATGCGGGTATCGGCCCGCAGGACGTCGACTACATCAACGCGCACGGCACCTCCACCGAGCTCAACGACCGCGCCGAGACCTTCGCGATCAAGACGGTCTTCGGCGAGCGCGCGTACGACATCCCGGTCTCCTCGCTGAAGTCCTCGATCGGCCATCTGCTCGGCGCCGCCGGCGCGGTGGAGGCGGTCGCGACGATCTTCGCGCTGCGCGAGCGGATCGCGCCGCCGACGCTGAATCTCGAGGTGCCCGATCCGGAGCTTGATCTCGACTACGTGCCAGGAGTGGCACGGCCGTTCATCGTCCCGGAGGGCCGCCCCGCGCGGGCTCTCTCGAACTCATTCGGATTCGGGGGACACAACGTCGTCCTGGTCCTGGAGGTCGCATGACTCTCGCACTTGTCCCGCGTCCCGATGAGCGCCTCAGCGCGCTCGAGCGCCTCGAGGTCCTCGCGGACCCCGGCTCCCTGAGCCTGCTGCGAACCGGGGTTCGCTCGCACCGCATGGGCGACCGCTCGGTCGCCGGCGACGGGGTGCTCGGCGCCACCGGAACGATCGACGGCCGCCCGGTCGCCTGCTACGCCCAGGACGCCTCGTTCCTCGGCGGCTCGTTGGGTGCTGCCCACGCCGACACGATGATCCGCGTCTTGGAGATCGCCGGCCGCGGGCATATGCCTGTTGTGGGATTCGTCGAATCGGCCGGGGCGCGCATGCAGGAGGGCGTCGCCGCACTCGCAGGCTACGCCCGGATCTTCCGTGCACAGACGCTGCTCTCGGGTGTCGTCCCGCAGATCTCCGTCGTCTGCGGTGCCAGCGCCGGCGGCGGTTCGTACTCCCCGGCGCTCACCGACGTCGTGATCATGACCCGCAAGGCGAGCATGTTCCTCACCGGACCCGGAGTCGTGCGCGAGGTGATGGGCGAGGACGTCGATGCGGAGACGCTCGGCGGTCCGCGCGTCCACGAGCGCAACGGCGTCTGCCACGCGGTCGCCGAGACCGAGGTCGATGCGGCGCTGCTCGCACGCGACCTGCTCGACCATCTCCCGCAGCACTCGGGCGAGTCGCCGCCGCTGTGGCCGGTCGTTCCGCCGGCGCCGGGCTCGCCGGATGGCGTCGTCCCGGCCGAGGGGCGCAAGGTCTATGACGTGCGCCACGTCGTGGCGCGGATCGTCGACGGCGGGCGCCTGCTCGAAGTCGGCGACCGCTGGGCGCGCAACATCGTCACCGGATTCGCCCGCCTCGACGGTCGCGCGGTCGGCATCATCGCCAACCAGCCGCGCTACATCGGCGGCGTGCTCGACTCCGAGGCGGCGACCAAGGCCGCCCGATTCGTGCGCACCTGCGACCAGTTCGGCCTGCCGCTCGTGGTGCTCGTCGACACGCCCGGGTTCCTGCCGGGCACTGCGCAGGAGCGTGGCGGTGTGATCCGTCACGGTGCCAAGCTCGTCCACGCCTTCGCCGGGGCGAGCGTCCCGCGCGTCACGGTGGTGCTGCGCAAGGCCTTCGGCGGCGCGTACATCGCGATGAACTCGAAGGACCTCGGCGCCGATCTGGTGCTCGCCTGGCCGCAGGCGACGATCGGCGTTATGGGCGCCGCGCAGGCGGTGAACATCGTCTCGCGGCGTGACATCGAAGGCTCGGCCGATCCTGCCCGCACACGCCAGCGCCTCGCATCCGAGTACGAGCGCGACCATCTGAGTGTCGATGCGGCGGCCGCCGGCGGCTTCGTCGACGAGGTCATCGCTCCGTCGGACACCCGCGAGCGCGTTGCGGCCGCCTTCTCGGCGCTGTGCGGCGGACCGCGCAGCCAGCGGCCGGGCAGGAACATCCCGCTGTGACCTGGTCGCTGCCCTTCGAAGAGCTCGCGCAGGGCGCGGCGTTCACCACTCGCGCACGGACCGTCACCGAGGCTGATGTCGCCTCGTTCGCGGCGCTCACCTGGGATGCGCATCCGCAGCACACCGACGCCGAATGGTCCGCGCAGAGCCCCTTTGGGGAGCGCATCGCGCACGGCATGCTCGTGCTCTCCTTCGCCGTCGGGTTGATCCCGTTCGATCCCGAGCGCGTAATGGCGTTGCGGCGCATCCGGGATGTCGTGTTTCGTAGGCCCGTGGCGCTCGGCGACACCATCCATGTCGAGGGATCGATCGACGGCCTGCGCCCCGCCACCGACGAGGCGGGCATCGTGACGATCGCCGTCGACGTCCTGCGCCAGGACGGTCAGCGCGCCTGCGCGGCGAAGGTCGACGTTCTCTGGCGCGCCGGCGCCCTGCCCACCGCGACCCAGGCCGAGGAGGCCTCGTGATGCTCGAAGGCCGCAAGCTGCTGATCACCGGCGTCCTGAACCGGGACTCGATCGCCTACGCCGTCGCACGGCTCGCACAAGAGCGCGGCGCCGAGGTGCTGCTCACCGGATTCGGGCGTGCTCGTCGCCTGACCGAGCGCGCCGCCAAGACGCTGCCCACGCCCGCCGACGTGATCGAGCTTGACGTCAACAACCCGGACGACCTCGCGGCGCTCACCACCGAGATCGCAGACCGGTGGGGGACGCTCGACGGCGCACTCCACGCGATCGCCTTCGCTCCCAGCGACGCGCTCGGCGGGAACTTCATGGAGACGCCCAGCGCGAGCGCCGAGGAGGCGTTCCGGACCTCGGCGTTCTCGTACAAGGCGCTGGCCGGAGCGCTGCTGCCGGTCTTCCCG
>WLNG01000202.1 GCA_009699915.1 Actinomycetota bacterium | reverse complement strand
TCATCTGGAGCGGAGCGGCGCAGGAGCGATGCGTCGGGCAGGGTGTACCGAGCGTCGGCGGAGCCATCCCGGCGCGGCTGGCGCTTGCGGGCAGCGGAAGTCTTCGATGCGGCCGACGCGACCACCGGAGTGGCGTCATCGCTGCGGGATTCAGCGTCTGCCGGAGCACCAGCGCTCGGCTCGTCAAAGAGCCCGGGATACCCCGCGACCGGCTCGTCTGCGGGATCGGGCGCCGCGGGGCGCACGATCAGCTGCGCATCGTCAGGTTCAGGCGGCACGATCGGTTCCGGCACACGATCGCGAGACGGTGCCGCGCTGCGCAGCACGCGTGTCGTGTCGGCGATGCCATTCCCTGTGGCCTTGAGGATCCCAGCGACCGAGGCGCCGGTAAGCAAGAGGATGCCCGCCAGGAAAAGAAACACCGCAAGCAGATGAGCGCCCACCGTTCCGGCCAACGCGCCGACCGCGGTAAAGAGCAGCTCTCCGAGGGCTCCGCCGCGTGCCACGAGCAGGTCGGTCGCCCAGGCGCCGCGAGCGACCGGCCCGGAACCGAGTCCGAGGGTCCCGACAGCGAACGCGAGCGTGGAAGCGAGCAGCAGGCAGATCGCGCCCGCTCGCAGCGGCCGGGTGGCAGGGAGCACGGGTCGCAGGATGATGACCACCCCGCACGCCGCCAGAGCGAACGGAACCGCATAGGCAACCTGGCCGAAGATCCAGCGGACGGCGTCCGCAACAGCGCCACCGCCGGCTCCCCCGTCCCACCCGAAGCAGAGCAGGAATGCGAGGAAGACGCCGAACCCAAAGCAGCCCAGACCGGCGAGGTCCAGCTGACGCTGGCTCAGGACGGGTAGACGCCGGGAGGCGGCGCCTGGACGCTTCGAGCGCGATGCCGCTGCGGCACGGGGCTTCGCAGCCGGTCGCTTCTTGACGGGACGTGAGGTGCTTGAGCGCGGTGCGGGCATGGATATCAAAGAAAAGTTCGACGATCTCGCGCCCAGCCCTCCCTTCAGCTTCCCTTCATGACACGGCGTAGGCTCTGCGCCGTGACCAATCTCACTCGTGACGCCCGGGTCCTTGTCGTCGAGGACGACGAGGAGATCGCACTGGTATTGCAGCGCTCGCTCCGCATGGAGGGATACGAGGTGAAGATCGCCTCCGACGGGGAACTCGCGCTCGATCTCGCCAGCTCGTTCCGCCCCGACCTCGTGGTTCTCGACCTGGGCCTGCCCAAGCTTGACGGGCTTGAAGTCGCCCGGCGCCTGCGAACGATCGATGACGTCCCGATCCTGATGCTCACTGCGCGCGACGCGCTCGACGCGCGCGTTGAGGGGCTCGACGCCGGCGCCGACGACTACCTCGTCAAGCCATTCGAGCGTCAAGAGCTGCTCGCACGCCTGCGCGCACTGCTGCGGCGACGCCCGCCCCGTGGCAGCGCCTCGCTCACTGTCGCCGACCTATCGCTCAACCCCGACACCCACGAGGTGCAGCGCGGTGATCGCGCGATCGAGCTGACACAGCGCGAGTTTGAGCTGCTCGAGTACCTGATGCGTAATGAACGAATCGTGATTACGCGCCAGCGTCTGCTCGAGGAGGTCTGGGGCTACGAACCGTTCGACACGACCAACACGATCGAGGTTTTCGTCTCGAATCTGAGGCGAAAGCTCGAGTCCAACGGCGAGCCGCGCCTCGTGCACACCATCCGCGGAGCGGGCTACGTCCTTCGTGCTTAACCGCCTCTCGATCCGCTGGCGGCTCGCGTTGATCTCCGCCGCGCTGACGTTCGTGATCCTCTGTGGCTTCGCGATCGGGATCGGGCAGTTGACGACGAGTCGTATCCGCGACAACTTCGCCAACGAGACCGCTGCTGCGGCCAGCCGACTCAGTGCGAGTCTGCGGCTCGAGTCGATTCCGAGCAATCCGACAGACTTCGCGATCATTCCCGACGTCGAGCTTTATGCCTCGTCGAATGACGCCGCGGTCCGTCTCTTCAACTACAACAAGCAGCTGGTTTCCAAGACCAAGGGCGCACCGGATTTCGGGAGCCCGACGAGCGAGGGAACCGGCGAGGCCCTCGGTTATCTCGTCGAGACGCGGCTTGCGCCCGCGCCGATCGACAGCCAGTCGGACAACCCCCAGGCCGTGCGGTTCCCGATCTGGATCGAGTACGCCCGTCCGCTGGAGTCCGTACAGAGCACCGTCAACGGCGTGCGCCTGTTTCTCGCCATCGGTGTCTTCGGCGGCGCGCTCCTGGCGCTGCTCGGCGGACTCGCGCTGGCGCGGCGCTCGCTGCGACCGATCACCGGAATCACTGCAACCGCGCGTGACATCGCCCGGACCGGGGATCCTGCCCAACGCGTGCCGCAGCAGCGAGCGGACGACGAGGTTGCGGAGCTCGCACGCACCTTCGACGAGATGCTCGACGCCCTGCAGGCGTCGCAGCTGCGTACGGAGGGCGCCCTCGAGCGACAGCGATCGTTCGCCGCTGACGCATCGCACGAGCTGCGCACGCCACTCACGAGCGTTCTCGCGAATCTCGAGCTGCTCGTCGGTGAACTCCACGGCGAGGAACGCGAGACGGCCGAGGCGGCGCTGCGCAGCTCGCAGCGCATGCGCCATCTGGTCTCCGACCTGCTGCTCCTGGCGCGCTCGGACGCCGGCCAGGAGGAGACCCATCGCAGCGTCGATCTCGCTGCGATCGCTGCCGAGGCGGCGGCGGAGGCGCAGGCGGTCTCCGCCGCACATCACATCATCGTCGATACGCCAGAGCCGGTGATGCTCGACGGCGCACGCGACGACCTCCATCGGATGGTGCTGAATCTCGCGGCCAACGCCGTCCGACACACACCTGCAGGAACGACCGTCACCGTCACCACGAGCGCTGATGCGGGCGCTGCACAGGTCGTCGTCGCGGACGACGGCCCCGGCGTCTCTCCGGAGCTTCGCGCAACCGTTTTTGAGCGCTTCGTGCGCTCGGATGGCGATCGCGGTGGCTCGACCGGACTCGGGCTCTCAATCGTGCGCGCGGTCGCACAGAACCACGGAGGCGACGTCATCCTGCAGGACGCGCAGCCGGGCGCGCGCTTCGTCGTGCGGCTGCCCTTCCCGGCGGCTGAACCCGCCGCAGAGAGCGCTCAGACCTCGACGACGACCGGCAGGACCATCGGCCGCCTGCGCAGGCGCTCGTAGACGAGCGCCGCGAGATCGTCATGCAGCATCGTCTGCAGGACGTCAATCTCGTGGATGCCGTCGCGCGCCGCCCGGGCGAGCGTCGCCTCGACCGTGCGACTGAGTTCGTCGAGGAGCTTCTCGGCCTCGTCGCGGAACGGCACGCCACGGAAGATGACCTCCGGCTCAGCG
>WLNG01000201.1 GCA_009699915.1 Actinomycetota bacterium | reverse complement strand
CGTCGGCGCGCTGCTGCTGACGCTCGCGGTGCACTCGCTCGGCGAGGCGGCGGGCGCGCTCGCCGGCCGGGGCCCCGTCGCCGACGTCGAGGCGTACAACCGCATCGAGCTGCGCCGCGATCTCGATCTCTCCGGCCGCGATCCCGCCGAGCGACGGCTGCTGGAGGCGATCGTCCGATGAGTGCCGCGCTCGCCGCGCTCGTCGTGACCGACGCCGTAGCGCCCGCCCGCCCGCTCGCGGATGCGCTGCTCGTGCAGACCGCGGCGGATCGGCTGGAGATCGTCGTCGTCGCTCCGCAGGACGAGCTCGAGCAGACGGTGGCGCTCTTCACTGCCGGTGGCTTCGCCGCCGTGCGGGCCGTCGCCTGCGATGTGCCCCGGGATGGCCTCGCGGCGGCACGCTGCGCCGGGATCCGTGCAGCGCAGGCACCGGTGGTCGTCTTCACGGAGACACACTGCTTCCCGGAGCCCGGGTGGGCGCGGGCGCTGATCGCCGCGCATGCCGCCGGGCCCGCGGCGGTCGGCCCGGTCTTCCGCAACGGCAACCCGGCGACGAGGTCCTCGACCAGCGGCTTCCTCGCGCACTACGGGACGTTCGCCACGCCGCCGCCCCCGCCGCCGTACGCCGACCTCCCGGGCCACAACTCGTCCTACGCGCGCGATCTGCTCCTCGGCTTCGGCGACGAGCTCACCGAACTGCTGAAGCTCGAGTACGTCCTCCACGCGCGCCTGCGCGCCGCGGGCCACGAGCTGCTTCTCGCGCCGGACGCCGTCTGCGACCACTTCAACGTGTCGCGCCGCCGGGCGGGCCTGCGCGAGGGGTACCTCAGCGGGCGGCTCTTCGCGCCGGCGCGCGCAAGCGGCTGGTCGCTTCCGCGGCGGCTGGGATACGCGCTCGCCTGGCCGCTGATCACCGCCCTGCGGGTGCGTCGTCACGCGGCTGACGCGCGGCGGATCGGCCTGCGGCTGACGCCCGGGCTTGCGCTCGTGCTGGTGCTGCGCCTGGCGGTGACCTCGGTGGGAGAGGCCGTCGGATACCTCGCGGGCCCCGGCGGGGCGCAGGCGCCGCTGCTCGAAATGGAGCTGCGCCGGGATCGCTACTTCGCCGGCCGCGAAGCCCCGGAGCGCGCGGTGCTGGAGGCGATCGCCCGGTGAGCGCCGCCCCGGCCGTGTCGGTCGTCGTCGCTGCGCACGGGCGGCCGGAGGGGCTCGACCGCCTGCTCGCGGCGCTCGCGCGCTGCGCTGCGCCCCCCGGCGGCTTCGAGGTCGTCGTCGTCGACGACGGCAGCGCGCCGCCGCTGTCGCCGGAGCCGCCTGCGGGCCTCGACCTGCGGCTCATGCGCCAGGCGAACCGCGGCCCATCGGCCGCGCGCAATGCCGGCGCGGCGGCGGCACGCGGCGCCCTGCTCGCTTTCACCGACGACGACTGCGCACCGGAGCCCGGCTGGCTTGTGCAGCTCACGGCCGCGGCGGCCGCCCATCCGGGCGCGATGGTCGGGGGTCGCTCGGTCTGCGGGCTGCCCGGGAACCGCTGGGCGGAGGCGTCACAGACCCTCGAGGACGCCGTCTACGCGCGCGCCAACGCCGATCCTGCGCGCGCCGCGTTCCTGGCTTCGAAGAACATGGCCGTCCCGGCCGAGCGCTTCGCCGCATGCGGCGGCTTCGACGAGGCCTTCCGCTGGTCGGAGGACCGCGAGCTCTGCGCCCGCTGGCGCGCGGACGCGGCTCCGATCATCTACGTGCAGGAGGCCATCGTGCGCCATCGCAATCCGGCCAGCGCACGCGTCTTCTGGCGCCAGCACCTCGGGTACGGGCGTGGCGCGCGGCACTTCCATCGCCGCCCCGACGCCGGGCCGCTGCGGCCCGATCCGCGCGACTATGCGGCCTTCGTGCGCGAGCCGCTGCGGGGGCCGCGCCGCGGCAATGTGCCGCGGGTCGTCATCCTTGCGCTCGTGACGCTCTCGCAGATCGCATCGGTCGTCGGCTTCGCCATCGAGGGGCGCGAGCGTTGAGCTCGGTCGTCGTCCTCGGCGCCGGCCCGGCCGGGCTCACCGCGGCGTACGTGCTCGCGCGCGACGGCCGGGACGTCACCGTTCTTGAGCGCGACGACGTCGTCGGCGGCCTCTCGCGCACCGAGGTCCGCGACGGCTGGCGGTTCGATCTCGGCGGCCACCGCTTCTACACGAAATCCGCCGAGGTCGAGGAGCTCTGGCACGAGGTCCTCGGCGACGAGCTGCTCGAGCGTCCGCGCCTCTCGCGGATCTTCTACGGCGGCCGCTTCATCGACTACCCGCTCTCGGCGCCGGAGCTCGTGCGCAAGCTCGGTGCCACGGAGCTCGCGCGCTGTGGGCTCAGCTACGCCGCGGCGCGGCTGCGTCCGGCTGGTCCGCAGGACACCTTCGAGCAGTGGGTCACCCGCCGCTTCGGCCGTCGTCTCTACGAGGTCTTCTTCCGCTCCTACACCGAGAAGGTCTGGGGTGTGCCGTGCAGCGAGCTGCGCGCCGACTGGGCCGCCCAGCGGATCCGCGAGCTCTCCTTCGCGACGGCGGTGCGCGCCGCCCTGCGGCCGACGGCCGAGCCGGAGGCCACGTCGCTGATCCGCCGCTTCCACTATCCGCGCCTGGGGCCCGGCCAGATGTGGGAGCGCATGGCGCAGCGCATCGAGGAGCTCGGCGGCACGGTCCGCACCGGTACCGAGGTCGAGGAGCTCATCGTCGAGGACGGCCATGTCACCGGCGTCGTCGCGGGCGGCGCCTTCCACTCCGCCTCCAGCGTGATCTCCTCGCTGCCGCTCGCCGTCATCCCCGGCATCACGCAGGGCGCGCCCGCGCCGGTCGTGGCGGCTGCGCAGCAGCTGCGCCATCGCAGCTTCCTCACCGTCGCGCTCGCGCTCGAGGGCGACGATCTCTTCCCCGACAACTGGGTCTATATCCATGACCCTGCCGTGCGCGTCGCGCGCATCCAGAACTTCCGCTCGTGGAGCCCGGCGATGGTTCCCGAGGAGGGAATGACGAGCGTCGGCCTTGAGTACTTCTGCTTCGCGGGGGACGAGCTCTGGTCACGGTCAGACGATGAGCTCATCGCGCTCGCGGTCGCTGAACTCGAGCAGGTCGGCCTGGCGCCCGCCGCGCGGGTGCGCCGCGGCTGGGTCGCGCGCGTGCCGATGGCCTACCCGATCTACGACGAGCGCTACGCCGAGCACGTCGCGCACATCCGCGGGTGGCTCGAGGGCCTCGGCAATCTGCAGCAGGTCGGTCGCAGCGGGCTGCACCGGTACAACAACTCCGACCATTCGATGCTCACGGCGATGTGCGCGGTCGCCAATCTCGATGGAGCGCAGCACGATCTCTGGGAGGTCAAT
>WLNG01000200.1 GCA_009699915.1 Actinomycetota bacterium | reverse complement strand
TACCCGAGGCCGAGCTGGCGGAAGGCGCGGGCGTTGACCCCGATCTCGTCCGTCGGATAGCTCGACGGGCCGACGATGATCTCCTGCGCGAGGAAGACGATGTCGGTCGCGTGCTCGAAGGCCGCGACGTCGAAGCTGCCGTCGGCGCGGCGGAACTTCATCAGGTTCAGCGAGGCGAGGTTGCAGGCCGAATCGTCGACGTGCATGTACTCCGAGCAGGGGTTCGAGGCGTTGATGCGCCCCGAGTTCGGGCTCGTGTGCCACTGGTTGATCGTGGTGTCGTACTGGACGCCCGGATCGGCGCAGCGCCACGCTGCCTCGGCGATCTCGCGCATCAGCTCACGCGCGTCGATCGGGTCGCCGACCGGCTCGCCGGTCGCGCGGGAGGTCGTGCGCCACTCGGCGCCGTCCTCGACCGCGTGCATGAACTCGTCGGTGACCCGGACCGAGTTGTTCGCGTTCTGGTACTGGATCGAGGTGAAGCCGTCGCCGTCGATCGACATGTCGAACCCGGCGTCGCGCAGCGCGGCGGCCTTGTCCTCCTCCTTGGCCTTGCACCAGATGAACTCGCGGATGTCCGGATGGTCGACGTTGAGGACGACCATCTTCGCGGCGCGGCGCGTCTTGCCGCCGGACTTGATCGTGCCGGCCCAGGAGTCGGCGCCGCGCATGAAGGAGACCGGGCCGCTGGCGGTTCCGCCCTTGCTCAGCGGCTCCATCGAGCCGCGGATGTTCGAGAGGTTGATGCCAGAGCCGGAACCACCGCGGAAGATGCGGCCCTCGCGCGTGTTCCAGTCGAGGATCGAATCCATCGTGTCCTCGACGCTGAGGATGAAGCAGGCCGAGCACTGCGGATTCTCCTCGAACCCGACGTTGAACCAGACGGGGCTGTTGAAGGCCGCCATCTGGTGGACCAGGATGTAGGTGAGCTCGTCCTCGAAGGCATCACCGTCGGCGTCGGTGGCGAAGTACCCGCGCGAGCGACCCCAGTCGGCGATGGTGCCGGAGACGCGCGAGATCATCTGCTTCACGGAGCGCTCGCGCGAAGGCGAGTCGAGCTGACCGCGGAAGTACTTCTGGCTGACGATGTTGGTCGAATTCTGCGACCAGGTGGTCGGGAATTCGACGCCGAGCTGCTCGAAGGCGACCTTGTCGCCGTGGCCGATGCGCGCGTCGCGCAGCTCCCACTCAACCGTGTCGAATGCGGGGACGCCGACCTCGGTGAAGCGGCGGGCGATAGACATCGCCCGCCCATCGGTGGTGTGCTCGAAGACGCTGGTCTGGGGGCTGTTCGGGGTGACGTCCATCTGCCTGTTTCCTCTCGTGAATCGCCGGATTCGCGTTGTGGGCGGCCTCGGTGGGGGCCTTCTGCGGGAACGCGGAAGAGTCTCAGCGCCGTCGGACGGAACCATGGCGCTGAGGAGACCGTGGACCGACTCCGGCCGCCCCCTCCGAGATACCCGACAATAAGCCCGCCCGAGCCCCTGTGGGACGCGTGCGCACGATCACCTCGCACACTCCGGAAAACGGATTGTGCTCAGCGCCCGAGGCGCAGCAGATCGCGCAGCTCGGCCCAGCCGAGCGATACGCGATATCCGGCCTCCGCGATCGCGTGACGCCAGCGGCGCAGGCCCGGCGGGTCCCACCCGCGGCGATACCCGGCGACGAGCACCAGCACCAGCGCGAGGATGCTGGCCGCGATCACCACCACGACGATCAACGCCCAGTTGCGCCCGTCGCTGCGAGGCGCACGAGCCGGTGCGGCGGAGGCCTGCGGTGCAGGCGCGGTGGTGACCTGCGGGAGCGTGCCGGGATCCTGCACGGAGGGCGCGGGCGCACCGGTGGCAGGCTCGACGACCTGCGGCTGCCCGGCCGCCGCGCTCGCCGCTGCCGGCGTCACGGCGAGCAGCGCCGCCACAAGCACGAATGCCAACCGCGTGCGCCTCACTCCGGCGCCCCAGGGAGCAGGTCGGTGATCGCAGCCAGCGCGTCCTCCAGCACCGCCGCGGGCGGCCGGGCTGCGTCGATCACGCGCACGCGCCCGGGCTCGGCTGCGGCGATCTCGTCATAGGTGCGCGCGATCGCGGCAAAGAAGCGCTCGTCCTCAAGCTCGAGCCGGTCCGGGCCATCGCCGCGGCCGTCTTGACGGCTGCGCCCGAGCGCCGGATCGATCCGCAGCAGCAGCGTGCGTGCGGGCGCAAGACCGCCGGTGCCGAAGCGATTGAGCTCGGCGATCTCCGCCACGCCGAGTCCGCGGCCGCCGCCCTGATAGGCCAGCGAGGAATCTACGAAGCGGTCGAGCAACACGAAGCGCCCGGCATCGAGCTCGGGGAGCAGGAGCTCGTCCACGAGCTGTGCCCGCGCGGCCGCGTAGATGAGGGCCTCGGCGCGCGGGCCGACCCGCAGCGCCGGATCCTTGACGATCTCGCGCAGGCGCTCGGAGAGCGCGACTCCGCCCGGCTCGCGCAGCAGCAGCGCGTCGGCTCCGCGCTCGCGCGCGGCGGCGAGCAGGCCGCTGGCGAGCGTCGTCTTGCCGGCGCCATCGAGCCCCTCGATCGTGATGAGCGTCCCGACCATCGGCGCCGAGCGTACCCGTACGCTTCCCGGCGTGACCCTCGCGGATGCGCTCGAGCCTCACCCCCATGCGCGCGCGGTTCTGCGCGGCGCGATCCCGCCGACCGGTTCGCCGTCGCACGCCTACTTGTTCCATGGGCCGCCCGGGTCGGGCAAGGCACGCGCCGCCCGCGCCTTCGCGGCGGAGCTGCTCGCCGATGGCGCGCCGGACTCCGGCAGCGTCCACGCGCGCGTGAAGCGCGGCACGCACCCCGATCTCACCTGGATCGTGCGCTCAGGCGCCGCGGAGATGCTCGTCGGCGACATCGCCGAACCGGTGGTCAGCGCGGTCGCGCATCGCCCCTTCGAGGCGAGCAGGCGCGTCTTCGTGCTCGAGGATGCCGACTGCCTCAACGAGGAGGCCGCCGCGAAGCTGCTCAAGACGCTTGAGGAGCCGCCGGACTACGCGCACCTGGTGCTGCTGACCGCGCACCCGGGCGACCTTCCGGACACGATCCGCAGCCGCTGCCAGGCGGTGCGCTTCGACGCGCCCACCACCGAGCGCCTCGAGCGCCTGCTCGAGAGCCGCGGAGTGGGCCCGGAGCAGGCGCGCGCCTGTGCGCGGCTGGCGCTCGGCGATGCCGACCGGGCGCTCGCGCTCGCGCTCGGCCAGGGGCCGGTCCAGCGCCATGCGGCCGAGCTCACCGCGCGCGCCTGCCTGACCGGCGAGGTCACCGGGCGCCCGTGGGACGCGATGCTCGCGAGCGCGAAGGAGTCCGGCGTCGCGGCGGGTGCCGCGGTGACCGAG
>WLNG01000020.1 GCA_009699915.1 Actinomycetota bacterium | reverse complement strand
CACCCGAAGATCAGCTGACCGACGAGCAGCAGATTCAGCGCGATCACGATCGCGGCGACCAGCGCGGCGACGACCGAGGTCACCAGGCGGTTCACGAGCGGTCCCATGACATCCGCGCGACGGGTGAGCAGGACGAGCGGGATCAGCGCGAAGGGGATGCCAAACGACAGCACGACCTGGCTGATGACGAGCGCGTCGGTGGGCTCGATGCCGATCGCGAGCACCACCAGCGCGGGCGCCATCGTCACGAGGCGGCGGAGGAGCAGCGGGATCCTGCGCCCGGTGAATCCCTGCATCACGATCTGGCCGGCGTAGGTCCCGACGCTCGAGGAGGCGATGCCCGAGGCGAGCAGCGCGAAGGCGAAAGCGAAAGCGGCCTCGGAGCCGACCAGCACCTCGAATCCGTGGTGCGCCCCCTGGATCGTGTCGACGCCCGGGAGCCCGGCTCCGAAGAAGAGCGAGGCCGCGATCACCAGCATCGACATGTTCACCAGGCCGGCGATGCCCATGGCGATCGTCACATCGGTGCGCTGGAAGCGCAGGAGGAACCGGCGCTCTTGGTCGTCGCGGGGACGGATGCGGTCCTGCGTCAGCGCCGAGTGCAGGTAGATCGCGTGCGGCATGACGGTCGCGCCGAGGATCGCGACGGCCAGCAGCACGCTGCCCGAGCCGTCCAGCGAGGGCGCGAGCCCGGCGGCGGCCGAGCCGGCATCGAACCCGATCCGCAGTGTGTCGTAGAGGAATCCGAGCAAGATGATTCCGAGCAGGAACGCGATCGCGATCTCGAAGCGGCGATGACCCCGGCGCTGCAGACCGAGGATCGCGAGCGAGACAAGCGCGGTGATGATCCCCGCCGGGAACGGCGCGATCCCGAAGATCAGGTTGAGGGCGATCGCTGCGCCGACGAACTCCGCGAGGTCGGTCGCCATCACGACGAACTCGGCCTGAAGCCAGAGGCCGATCGTCACGCCCCGGGGGAAGTGCTCGCGGCAGAGCTCGGCGAGGTTGCGGCCGGTCGCGATGCCGATCTTGGCCGAGAGGTTCTGGACGAGCATCGCCATGAGGTTCGCGGCGACGATGACCCAGAGCAGCAGGTACCCGTAGCGGGCGCCCGCGCTGATGTTCGTCGCGAAGTTGCCGGGGTCCACGTAGGCGACGCTCGCGACGAACGCCGGGCCGAGCGCTGCCAGCGTGAGGCGCATCCGGCCACTACGCCGCAGGCGCTCGAGATCGCTCGGTCCGGGCTGGAGGGCGGTCTCGGGATTGAGCCCGGGCGGAATCGCGCCTTGGCCGGCGTCGCCCGGTGCCGCGGTCACGGTCCGAGCTCCACGCGCATCGCCCGCGCGACCTCGCCGTCGAGTGCGTGCGTGCCCGACGGGACCCGGATCACGACGGGGTCGCCGGGAGCCCGGCGCTCAACGATCTCGAGCGCGTCGCCCGGGGCGATGCGGCGCTCGCCCAGGAAGCGCAGCAGCTCGGGGTTGGAATCGGAGACCCGCACGAAGACGCCGCGCGCACCGACAGCGAGCCCGTCGAGCGCAACCGTGCGCCCCTCGTCGATGCGCAGATCGGCGGTGGGGATCGGGTCTCCGTGAGGGTCGTGCGTTGGATCCCCGAGGCGGGCGGCGATCAGTGCCTCGAGCTCCTCAGAGAGATGGTGCTCGAGCACCTCCGCCTCATCGTGCACCGAGTCCCACGGAACTCCGAGTTCCGTGAGGAAGAGCTCCAGCAGACGGTGATGTCGGAGCACCTCGAGGGCGACATCGCGGCCGGCATCGGTGAGCACGACGCCGCGATAGGGCTCGTGCGTGACGAGCCCGGACTGGGCCATCCGGCGCACCATCGCCGATGCCGAACCGGGAGTCACGCCCAGACGCTCGGCGAGCGCGTTCGTCGTCACGGCGCCGTGACCGCGGCCCTCGAGCGCGTAGATCGCCTTCGCGTAGTCCTCGACGGCCGCCGAGGGGCGCGGTGAGCCAGAGGCGCGCATGGGCCGAATTATGGCATGCCAAAATTTACCGGCCTCCTATCCTCGATCGCGATGGAGACCGGCTGGCCGATCGTCGTCGACTGCAGCGACCGCGGCAAGCTCGCCCTCTCCGGCGATGGCGCCGTCGCCGCGCTGAACGCCGTCGTCACCAACGACGTCGAGGCGCTCTCCCCCGGAAGCGGCCTCTACGCCGCAGTCCTCACCGGAAAGGGCGGGATGCTCGGAGACCTGCGGGTCCTGCGCACAGCGGACGGCCTGCTGCTCGACACCGAACGCGTGGCGCTTCAAGACGTCTTCGATGTCCTGCGCAGGGGTCTGCTCGGATACGACGCGCAGCTTGGAAAGCGCACACTCGAATGCGGCCTCCTGCGCCTCGCAGGGCCCGGCAGCCGCGCGATCGCCGGCGCAGAGGATCTGCCGGATGAGGAGCACGCGCACCTGGCCACGACCGTCGGCGGGCTGCCGGTGCGCCTGATCGCCACGGACGTCGGGGTCGACGTGCTCTGCGACGCCGCTGAGACCGCTGCGGTCACCACCGCACTGGAGGCCGCCGGTGGTGTTCCGGCGGGCGAGGAATCGCTAGAACTCCTGCGCATCGAGCGCGGGCGGCCGCGCTTCGGCGTCGACATCGAGACGGGCGTCATCCCGCAGGAGGCGGGGCTCAATGAGCGCGCCGTGAGCTTCACGAAGGGCTGTTACATCGGGCAGGAGACCGTCGCCCGTCTGCACTACAAGGGGCGGCCGAATCGTCACCTGCGCGGGCTGCGCCTCTCCGCTCCCTGCCCCGTAGGCACCACGCTGCACCTCGAAGATCGCGAGATCGGGCACCTGACCAGCTCGGGAGTCTCGGGACAGTTCGGGCCGATCGGCCTGGCGCTCCTGCGGCGCGAGGCCGAGCCGGGATCGGTTGTGACCCTCGGGGACGGGCCCGCGACCGCCGAGGTCGTCACGCTGCCGTTCTAGGCGGCCAGCAGCGACCGGACCTCCGCGCCGCACGCGCGCACGAAGCGCTCAAGGCGAGTGCGGCTGGGTGTGGGATCGAGCGCGAGCGCGTACGGCTCGTTGGCGGCGACCCACGCCGCGGCGGTGCGCGCCGTTGCGATCTCCACTGAGCGCAGCGGCTCCTTCGGACCGCGGAGCGCCGCTGCGGTCCGGGCCTGGAGCTCGTCCAGCGACGGCAGTGCCCCCCAGTCGGCGACCCGTCCGCCGACGAGCCAGAAGACCTCCCATGCATCGCCATCGGGACCATCGACCAGCAGCAGCTCGGGCCGCTCAGATGCCCGCGCCAGCCCCGGGCCCACGCGTCCGAGCAGCACGGCGAGCCGTTCGCGGCGGCGAGTGAGCCAGATCGCGCGCTCGAACTGCGCCTCGGCGACGGCGACGGCGAGTTGCCCGTCCAGGTGAGCGAGGATCGCTCGGCGCGGATTGCGGGCCGTGAGAACCGCGAGCGCCTCGTCGAGCCGGCGGCGGTAGAGGTTCGGGTCGAGATCGCCCAGGCACGGCGAGAGACAGCGCCCCATCTGCCCATAGGCGGACGGGTGATCACGCTGGACGAGCCTGCGTGCGCAGCGTCGCAGACCGAAGAGCGAGGTCAACTGCTCGGCCAGCTCGGTCGCGGCGGCACGGCCGCGCAGCGGGCCGACGTTCACCGCGAGGCCGCTCGCGGGCTCACGCGCGACCTCCAGGACCGGGAAGGGGATGTCCAGTCGGCAGCGCAGCCAGACCCACTCGTCGACCTCTTTCAGGAGCGCGTTCCCGGGCGGGCGCAGCTCGTCGACGAGCCGCTGCTCGAGGAGCAGCGCCCCGAGCTCGGAGATCGTGCGGTGATGCTCCACCGTCTCCGCCCGGGCGGTCCACGCCGTCGATGGCGACGAGGCTGCGAAGTGGGCCCGCACCCGCGTGCGAACCCGTACCGACTTCCCGACGTAGAGCACCTGCCCCGCGTCGTTGCGCACGACGTACACCCCGGGGTCGTCGGTGACGCCGCCGAGGTCGGGCAGGCGTCGGCGCGCACCCGCGGGCAGCGCGCCCCCATCGGTCGCGCCGGCGTTGCGGCGGCGCGGCGGACGGACGGGACCGAGCAGCGCCTGCGCATCGGCGACCGTGATGGCGTTCGCGCAGAGCCGCGGGAAGAGGGCGCAGAAGATCCGTGCGCAGGTCTCGGCATCGGCGAGCGCGCGGTGCGTCACCTCGACCTCAATCCCGAGCGATACCGCGAGCAGCGCCAGGCGCCGCTGGCGTGCGAGCGGGTGCAGCCTGCGCGCCATCGCGACCGTGCAGAGCACCGGCGGGTCGGGCCACGGCACGCCCGCGCGGCGGAACGCCTGCTGCAGGACGCGGCGGTCGAACGACGCGCTGTGCGCGACCATCACGCGGCCGCGCAGCAACGCGGCGAGCTGCGGCAGCGTGACCGGGGCGGGCGGTGCCTCGTCGACCATCTCCTGGGTGATCCCGGTGTAGGCCTGGATGCGCCGCGACAGCGGACGGCGCACCGGGACGAGCGCCTCCCAGCGGTCATGCAGATCACCGCCCCCGACCAGAACCGCGCCGACCTCGGTCAACTCGCAGGCCTCGCCGGAGAGACCATTCGTCTCGGTGTCGACGACGAGAAACTCAGCTGTGCGCAACGTATCCGCGGGCCCCATACGAACATATGTACGCCCCCGCTCAGACGGCATGCATGAGCGCTTGCGAGCGGCCTGGCGCAGAGCCGCCGCCAGGACGGGTATATATCCCTGAACCGCACGAGGAGGTCGAACCGTCGTGAGCATCGTTGCACCGAACGACACCGAGGCCGAGCAGCGCACCCGCGAGGCGTGGCAGCGCTACGCCGAAGAACTGCGCGATCTTTCCGGCGCTGCATACGTCGAGGCCGAGAACGACGCCTGGGATCGCCTGCAGGCTGAGCTCGCCGACGCCGCCGCAGGGCGGGACGAGCTGGTCGGCGCGGGCGCTCAGGGCGCCTGACCAAGCGGCGGCGGGACGTGCGTCCGCTCGGACCGGCCGTCGCCGCGGCGATCGTCTTGGCAGTCGCAGGATGCGGCTCGTCCGGGCCAAGAGCGAATCAGCTGCGTCCGCCCTCCCCCATCGTCCTGTCCGCGTCGATCACCCCGAAGGGTGTGACGCTCTCACCGGCGAGCATCGGGGCGGGACCAATCAGAATCGTCGTCGCGAACCTCTCCGGCATGCCCCAGCACGCGACACTCGTCGCGACCGGGGTCGCGGACGTTGCATCCGGCAGCATCCAGGGGACGCGTTCGACCGGGATGATTGAGCCGGAACGCACCGCGACACTCCAGACCGCGGTGGCCCCGGGCCGCTATCGGCTCCGACTCGCCGGAGACGCCGCGGCGCCGGCCGAGCTGCTCGTCGGGCCCGAGCGCGCCTCATCGCAGAACGACCTGCTGCTTCCCTGAGCCGCTGGCGGCGCCGCTGCGACCGCGCTCGGTCGGTACCATCACGAGCCTCCGTTGTCCCCGATCGGTGCCGTCATGACTATCGACCTCTCCAACATCTCCCACATCTCGGCCGAGCTCGGCACATTGCCGTCTTCGATGGTCGCCTGGGTCATTCGCCCGGAGCGTCTCGGCGAGCCGGAGGTAGCGTTCCAGCTTGAGGAGGTCGAGGGTCCCGAGCCCGGAGCCTTCGAGGTGATCGTCCGCGTCATGGCCGCGGGCGTGAACTTCAACAACGTCTGGGCGGCGCTCGGCGAGCCGGTCTCGATCTTCGGCTCCGGCGACCACCCCGAGTTCGGGCACCACATCGGCGGCTCGGACGCGTCTGGAATCGTTTGGAAGGTCGGAGCCGGGGTGACCCGGTGGAAGCCCGGCGACGAGGTCGTCCTGCACTGCAACCAAACCTCCTACGAGGACCCCGAGGTCCACGGACTCGACCCGATGGCCGCGCCCTCGCAGCGGATCTGGGGCTACGAGACCACGTGGGGCTCGTTCGCACAGTTCACGAAGGTTCAGGCGCAGCAGCTCCTTCCCAAGCCCGCCGCGCTGAGCTGGGATGAGGCGGCCTCGTACGGGCTGACGTACTTCACGGCCTATCGCATGCTCATGAACCGGGCGGCGATCCAGGCCGGAGACCGGGTGCTCATCTGGGGCGCTGCCGGCGGCCTGGGCGTCTTCGCGACCCAGCTTGTGCAGGCAGCGGGGGCCACGAGCGTCGGGGTCGTCTCCTCTGCGGAGAAGGGCGAGCTGATCAAGCAGCTCGGCGCGACCGAATACATCGACCGGCGCGAGTTCGCGGGGATGATGCGCACCGGCAACGAGACGCCCGAGGAGGAGAAAGAGCGCATTGCAGTGATGCGGTCCTTCGCCAAGCGCGTCAAGGAGCTGCTCGGCGATTCACCGGACATCGTCTTCGAGCACGTGGGCCGTGCGACCTTCCCCACCTCCGTCTTCACCGTGAAGCCGTTCGGCAAGGTCGTGATCTGCGGGGCGACCGCCGGCTACACGCTCGATTTCGACGTGCGTCACCTCTGGATGCGCCAGAAGGAGATCCTCGGCTCGCACTTCGCGAACGCCTGGGAGTGCACGAAGGCCAACCGGCTGATCGACGATGGACTGATCCGTCCCGTACTCTGGCGGACCATGGAATTCGATCAGGTCGGGGAGGCCCACCAGCTCATGCACGAGAACAAGCATCTCGGGAAGATCGCGATCCTCGTCGGGGCCACCGGGCCGGACGAGGGACGCACCGCCGACGGTCCGGGCGCGATCCGCGCAGAGGTCGGTGCCTGATGGCTGACACCTTCCACATCAACTGGTACGCGACCGGCCTGCGCGCAGAGCGCCTTGAGGCCGCGCTCGCAGACATCACGCAGACCTCGCTGCGCTACGGCGCCACCGCTTGGTCGGTGCACCGCTCGCAGGACGACCAGTACAAGTTCCTGCAGATCGTGCACTTCTCCGAGAAGATCAGCTTCGAGCGCTGGTGGGAGGGGAGCGAGATGGTCGAGTTCCGCACCATCACCTCCGGATGGTGGCAGGTCCCCGTGCTGTACTCGCCGCAGAAGCTCGTCGGCCATGGGTCGATCTCATCCGCGAACGGCAACGGCGCCGTCGCGGCAGAGCAAGCTTCCGCGGCCTAGCCGCGAGAATCAGCCGCGTTCGAGCGGCGCCATCGTGAGCCCCGCGCCTGCCAGCTGCTCCCAGTAGAGCTCGGCAGGCTCGCGGTGGCCGCTCCACACGACCGCTAGGCCGCTGTTGTGGATCCGATCGGCGATCGCGTACCCCTCAGCGATCCCGAGTCCCGGGATGAACCGCGCAAGCGTCCCCGCAACGTGATCGAAGGTGTTGTGATCGTCATTGCGGACGATCACGCGCCAGTCGCCGCCGAGCGACGAGCCTGGACCCGCGGCCCGAGGGAGCTCGATGGTCTGCGACATCAAGCCAGACGGTAGCGCGGTCGCGCGGGCCGGTCACGCGCCGGCGCGGACCGCCCAGTAGCGCTCCAGACCGACGTACTGGCCCGCGAGCGGGAACTCCGCGAGCACCCGGTCGACAGCATCGGGGTCGGTCGAGACTTTGAGCCAGGCGCTCGCGCCCTCCTCGAAGCGGCCGGGGTCGCGCTCGCGCGAGAGCCGCCCGAACACCTCAATGCCCTCCCGCAGGCGCGCGAGATGCGCGTCCACGTCTGCGAAGGTCCCGAAGTGCGTCAGCGCGAGCGCACTTGGCCCCCACCCCTCGATGGCGTCCAGCGAGGACTGCCACAGCTCCAGGTCGATGTCCGGCGGCGGGGTCGGCGGCAGCAGCACGTCCTCGAGCCGCACTCCCGCGACGTCTCCGACGAAGGCGATCCCCGTCTCCTCGTGCAGATAGGAGACATGGTGCTTGGCGTGGCCCGGGGTGTAGGCGACCCGGAAGCCATCCAGCGTCTCTCCGCCGCGCAGCACCCGCAGCCGCTCCTGCGGGACCGGGACGATGCGCCCCCAGAGGCGATCCATCTGATCGCCGTAGATCCGCGTCGCGCTCGCGATCAGCCGGGAAGGATCGACCAGGTGCGCGACCCCGAGCTCATGCACCCACACCTCGGTGCCGGGCCAGCGCTCGAGCAGCGCGCCGGTCGCCGCCGCGTGGTCGAGATGGATATGCGTCAGCAGGATCGCCCGCGGCTCCTCGCCGGCGAGCGCATCGACGACCTGGGCGCAGGAGGCCTCCGGGCCGGGATCGACGATCACGTCACCGATCCGGTGACAGCAGATAACTCCCGGCCGCCCCAGCTGGAGAACGTCGATCTCCTGATGCTGGAGCGCCATCGTCACACCATACAATCGCGCCATGAACCATCGTCTCCCTGAGCCTGACCGCCCCTGGATGATGCGTACCTACGCTGGCCATTCGACGGCGGAGAAGTCCAACGAGCTGTACCGATCGAACCTGTCAAAGGGCCAGACCGGCCTCTCGATCGCCTTCGATCTGCCGACGCAGACCGGCTACGACGCCGACGACGAGCTGGCGCGGGGCGAGGTCGGCAAGGTCGGGGTCCCGATCGCCCACCGCGGGGACATGGCGCAGCTGCTCGTCGGCATCCCGCTCGACCGCATGAATACGTCGATGACGATCAATGCGACGGCGGCGTGGCTGCTGGCCCTCTACATCGTCACGGCCGAGTCGGATCCTGCCGGCGCTGTCGCGCCCGAGCAGCTGTCGGGCACGATCCAGAACGACATCATCAAGGAGTTCCTGGCCCGCGGGACATACGCCTTCCCGCCCGGGCCCTCGATGCGCCTGATCGCCGACACGATCGCCTACACGGTCGAGCACGTGCCGAAGTGGAACCCGATCAACATCTGCAGCTACCACCTCCAGGAGGCGGGAGCCACCCCGATCCAGGAGATCGCCTACGCGATGAGCAATGCGATCGCCGTGCTCGACGCCGTGCAGGCGCGCGTGCCGGCAGATCGCATGGAGGCCGTCTTCGGTCGCATCTCCTTCTTCGTCAACGCAGGCGTGCGATTCATCGAGGAGCACGCGAAGCTGCGCGCGATGGGCATCCTCTGGGAGGAGCTCGGCCGCGAGCGCTACGGCGTCACCGATCCGAAGGCCCTGCGCCTGCGCTACGGGGTGCAGGTCAACTCGCTGGGGCTCACCGAGTCCCAGCCGGAGAACAACGTGCAGCGGATCGTGCTCGAGGCGCTCGCCGTGACCCTCGGTCGCGACGCGCGCGCCCGCGCGATTCAGCTTCCTGCCTGGAACGAGGCGCTCGGCCTTCCGCGTCCGTGGGACCAGCAGTGGTCGCTGCGCATCCAGCAGGTCCTCGCGCTGGAGACCGACCTGCTCGAGTATCCGGACATCTTCGAGGGATCGGTGGTGATGGATGGACTCGTCGCCGAAATGCTCGAGGGCTCCCGCGCGGAGATGGCGATCGTCGCCGAGCACGGGGGCGCAGTCCGGGCCGTTGACTACATGAAGGCGAGCCTCGTCGACAGCCACCGCGAGCGTCTCCGGCGCATCGAGAGCGGGGAGCAGGTCGTCGTTGGGCTCAACCGCTACCAGCAGGCCGAGCCCTCACCGCTGGTCGGCGACGGGGATGGCGGCATCCTGACGGTGGATCCTGCGGTGGAATCCCAGCAGCGGGACGCCGTCCGGGCCTGGCGCGATGCACGCGATACGGCAGCGGTCGATGCGGCACTCACCGAGCTCGCGCGCGTAGCGCGCAGCGAGGACGAGAACATCATGCCCGCGACGCTTGCGGCGGCGCGCGCCGGGGTCACCACCGGCGAATGGTCGCAGACGCTGCGCGAGGCCTTCGGCGAGTTCCGCGCGCCGACTGGGGTCGGCGAGGCTGCCGCGCAGCTCCCCAGCGACGATAACGCCTTCCTGGAGCTGCGCGATGAGGTCGAGCACCTCAGCGAGGCTCTCGGCCGCCGACTCAAGATCCTCGTCGGCAAGCCCGGCCTCGACGGACACAGCAACGGTGCCGAGCAGATCGCCGTGCGTGCGCGCGACGCTGGGATGGACGTCGTCTACGAGGGGATCCGCCTGACGCCGGCGCAGATCGCGGCAAGCGCCGACCAGGAGGGCGTGCACGTCATCGGCCTCTCGATCCTCTCGGGCTCGCACCGCGAGCTGATCCCGGCGGTGATGGATGCGCTCGCGCAGCGTGGCATCGATGTCCCGGTCGTCGTCGGGGGGATCATCCCCGACGCCGATGTCGAGCCCCTCAAGGCGGCCGGAGTGGCCGGGATCTACACCCCGAAGGACTTCGACATCACCGGGATCATGCGCGACATCGTCCGGCTCGTCGCGGATCGACACGGGGCGCCCACCGGCGGCGGCTGACCCCGCAGGACGATGACGATCCCCGATGGAGCGATGCTCGCGGCACGGCTGCGTGACGGCGATCGCTCAGCCGCGCCGCAGACGCTCAATCTCGTCGAGAACCGCACGCCGGAAGGTCGTCGTCAGACCGCGGCGCTGCTGCGCGAGCTCTCCCCCGCGCGGCTCGGCGGCGAGGCGCAGGGCCACATCGTCGGCGTCACGGGACCGCCGGGGGCCGGGAAGTCGACGCTGCTCGGCGAGCTCCTGCGGACCTGGCGCGGACGGGGGCTGACGGTCGCCGTCCTCGCGGTGGACCCATCCTCGCGGCGGACCGGCGGGTCGCTGCTCGGCGATCGCGCGCGGATCGCCTTCGACCCGACCGACGATGGCGTGCTGATCCGGTCCACCGCCGCCGCGGGCCGGCTCGGAGGGCTTGCACCCTCGACGCGCGAGGCCGCCGGCGCGCTCGTCGTCGCGTTCGACATCGTCGTCGTGGAGACCGTCGGCGTCGGTCAGAGCGAGACGGACATCGCGGAGCTCGCTGATACGGTCGCCGTCGTGATCCAACCTGGCTCCGGCGACGCGCTGCAGTTCATCAAGAGCGGGATCATGGAGATCCCGGATGTCCTCGTCGTCACGAAGGCCGATCTCAGGGAGGTCGCGCTGCGTGCGCGTCGCGATCTGGCCGCCGCGCTGCGATCGGTCGGCGAGCGCGACACCGCCGTCATCAGCGTCTCCTCGCTTGCGCCCGCAACCGGCATCGACGAGCTGGCCGACGCCCTCGCGGCGCACCGCACGGTGATCGACGTCCCCGCACGGCGCGCGGCGTCACGACGCGGGACCGCGCTGGCGGCCTTCGGCGCGGAATACGGCGAGCGTGGGCTGCGGGCCGTCGGCGGGCGTCGCGCCGCCGAGCGCCGCCTGGCCGAGGCCGACCCGCAGGCCGACATCCCCGCACTGCTCGACCTGCTGTCACCCGACGCCGGCCAGGAGACAACGTGAGTCGCGCACGGATCATCGATCTGGCGCTGATGCTCGGCGCGCTCGCCGCAGGCACCCTGCTCGCCGAACTGCTGGGAGCGACGAACACCGGGACGGCGCTGACCTTCGGCGGGATCGCCTTTCTGGCGATGCTCGTCTACGTGCTGCTGCGTCGCTGAGCGGCCACGGTAGGGTCCGGTGATGCCGATCGGATACTTCATCGCGCCGGGGCGCGACCTCGCGAAAAGCATCGAGCGCGTCCGCCTCGCCGAGCAGCTTGGCTACGACACGGTCTACGTTCCGCATATCAACACACGGGACGCGCTCCAGGTCTGCATGGCGTTCGCCTGCCGCACCGAACGGATCCGCGTCGGGACCGGCGTCGTCCCGATCTACACGCGTACGCCCGCAACGATGGCGATGGAGGCCGCGACGATCGCCGACGCGAGCGGGGGTCGCCTCGTCCTGGGGCTCGGCGTCTCCCACCGGCCGGTCGTCGAGCAGTGGCACGGCCAGCAGATCCGCAAGCCTGTGAGCGAAATGCGCGAGTACACGCAGATGACGCGCGCGATGCTCGCCGGTGAGCCGGTCCCCGAGGGGCAATTCTGGCACTCCACGTTCCAGCTGCAGGCCGTCGGCCCGTTCCCGGAGCTGCCGATCGTGATCGCGGCGCTCTCGCCGAACATGCTGCGCCTCGCAGGGGAGATCGCAGACGGAGTCGTGCTTTGGCTCTGCAGCCCGCAGTACGTGCGCGACGTCGTGGTCCCGAGCGTTCGTGAGGGCCGTGAGCGCGCCGGCCGCACGATGGAGGGGT
>WLNG01000002.1 GCA_009699915.1 Actinomycetota bacterium | reverse complement strand
GATCGCGTACGCGTAGATCTGCTTGTCCCCGTCGAAGCTGCCGTGCAGCACGACGAGCACACCGATGATCACCACGTTCCAGACGAGCGGGGCGATCGCCGGGATAGTGAAGTGGTGATAGGCGTTGGCGATCCCGACCAGAAGCCCGTTGAGCCCGAGCAGCACGACGACCGGAAAGAGGATCTGCGAGAGCCCGACGGTGAGGTCCACGAGCGCCGGGGTGAACTGGCTGCCCGGGATGAAGACCGGCATGATCACGCCCGCCGCGACGATGAAGACGGCGGTCAACGCGCCCAGGACCAGCAGGATGATCCAGAAGAGCGTGGAGGCGAGCAGCATCGCCTCGCGCCGCCGCCCGCGCTCGAGGTACTCGGTGAATACCGGAACGAAAGCCGCGCTCAGCGCCGCGTCCGCGAAGAGCCCGCGCAGCAGGTTGGGAACCTGGAAGGCCAGCGTGAAGGCCGAGGCAGGTCCGCTGGTCCCGAAGTAGCTCGCGGCGACGATTTCACGGGCCAGACCGGCGATCCGCGACGCCCCGGTGGCAATCGAGAAGATCGCGGTGTTGCGTGCCACGCCGCTGCGCGGACCCTGCACCTCCGCCGGGGCGAGATCGTGGTGGTCCTCAGGGATCGTGACAGCGGTGCGCTCGCGGGGCGCACGCTTGCGGCGCGAGCGCTGCGCAACCGCCCCACGCCCCTCCCTGTGGCGCGTACGCGCCTCCCAGCGCTCGCGACGCTCGGCCGCCAGACGCCGCTCCTCAGACGCCTCCTCCCAGCTCATCCCCCGGCGCGGTAGACCACGATCGAACGGGTCGAACGCCTCCCACGGCTGGGGCGACTCCTGAGGTGGCGTGGCATCCCAGCCGTCGCCGGGCGGGGTGGCGGAGCTGTGGCTCACGGCCGACTAAGGCTAGGGATGGCGGCGGCAGCCGGGCCGCGGTCGCTACACTCGCCGTCCGTCATGGCCAACATTCATTCTCAGAAGAAGCGCATCCTGCGCGCCGAACGAGAGCGGCTCGAGAATCGCCGCTACACCTCGGCGATCCGCACCTACTTCCGCCGCCTCGGTGCTGCCGTCGCGGGCGGGGACGAAGCGAGCGCAGATGCGGAGCACCGCGTGCTCGTGTCGACGATTGACAAGGCCGTCAAGCGCGGCGCGCTGCACCGGAACACCGGGGCTCGCAAGAAGTCCCTCGCCGCCCGCGTGCGCGCCGGCGCCGGCTCCTAGCTCCGCGCGGCCGTCAGGCCGCCATGCGCAGCAGCGCCCGCGTCATCTCGGTGTCCGGCTGCAGCTCGCTCCCGCCGCGGGTCGCGCGCTCGAGCGCCGCGAGGACCATCAATGAGCGCCGCAGGCTGCGCAGGTCGGTTGCGCGCGCATCGCTGATGCGCTTGCCGATCATCCACTGACGATTCTCGGCCACCGACCCCTTGATGTCAGCCGGCGTCTCGCCCGCCTCAAGCCGCTCGGCGATCGCTGCGACCTCCCGGACGCGTCCCGCCATCGGAGCAAGCAGGCGCTGAACGTCCTCTCCCTGCGCGCGTAACGCGGAGTAGAGCTGCAGCGCACGTTCGCGGTCGCGCGCGATCACGGCGTCCACGAGCCCCCAGACCTCACGCTCCGCCGCCCCGCCGACGGCCTCCTCGACCTCCTGCACGCCGATGGGCGCACCGGCACCATGCAGCAGCGCCAGCTTCTCAAGCTCGCGCAGCAGGCGCTGACGGCTCGCTCCGACGCAGTCGACCAGGGCGAGAGCGGCCGCCCCGTCGAGCTGGATGCCCAGACGCGCGGCCTGCTCGATCGCCCACTTCGGGTTGTCCTTCGCCTTCGCCTGACGCTCCTCGGCGATGACGCCTCCCGCCTTCATCACGGCGTCGTGGAGCTCCTTGGGTGCCTTGTCCCTGCCCTCCTCGCGGGCGAAGATCGCGACGGTCGTCTCGGGCGCCATCGTCACCAGCGCCGGGGCGAGGTGCTCGGTGACCTCGTCCTTCTTCCAGCGCTCCGCGCCGTCGACGATCAGGAAGCGCCACCCGATCGAGAAGGTCATGGCACTGAGCGCCAGCGCCACCTGCTCGGGGTTCGCCCGCTCCCCCTCGAAGAGCTCGATGCCACTCGCCCCGGACTGCTCCTGGGCCATGTTGCGCAGAGCGGCGCGGCGTTCCGCGATGCGGCCGTGATCGTCACCGTGAATCAGATAGACCGGCTTGAGATCCGCCACCGGCCCGAGTGTAGGCGCGCCGCCGGATCACCCGGCGACCCGCAGTCCGCTGCTTGCGGAGCCTTCCACGCGCACAGCGCCGTCGCGGTCGGTGCGGCGCACCATCACCCCGGACTGCTCCAACGCGCGCAGCGTTGAGGGCGTCGGGTGCCCGTAGGTGTTGCCGCGCCCGACCTCGATCACGGCGATCCGCGGCGTGATCCGAGCGAGCAGTGCAGGCAGGCCCGGATCGGCGCTGCCGTGGTGGCTGACCTTGAGGATGTCGACCGGCGGCAGGTCGAGGCGCGACAGCACGTCCGACTCTGCGTCGGCGGTCAGCAGGATGCGCAGGCCCTCGATCTCAGCCAGAATCACGATCGCGTAGTCATTCGGATCACCCCCGTGCGGCGTTACCCCGGGTGGCGGCCACAGGACGCGCGCACGGATTGCTCCGGCCTCGAGCACCTGTCCGGCCTGCCCGGGTACGAGACGCACGCCCCGAGCATGCGCAGCGGCTGCCATCGCCGTGCCACGCTGCTCCCGAACGCCTGATCGCCCATCGAGGACCAAGCCGACCGGCATCGCCTCGAGAACATCCGCCGCGGCGCCGATGTGATCGGCCTGGGCGTGCGTCCCGACAAACGCGTCGAGATGGTCAACGCCGGCGCGCACCAGTTGCTGTGACAGCCTTCCCCCGGGAGGTCCGGCGTCGACGAGCAGCGCGTGCCCCCCGGCCTGCAGCAGCGTGGCGTCGCCCTGGCCGATGTCCAGGAACGTGATGCGCGCGATCCCGGGAGCAGGCGGCGTGGCCCCGCCGGTGCGTCGCAGGGCGGGCCAGATGAGCACCGCCCCGAGTGCCAGCGCCGTGAGCATGCGACCGAGCCGCGGTCGCCGGCGCAGCGCAAGCCCGAGCGCCACCACGAGCGCGATCGCACCGAGAACCATCCACCAGGCCGCGTCGATCTGCGCCATCGGCCGCGCACCCCACCAGCGTCCGATCGCGAGGACCGCCCGGCAGGGCAGTGCGGCGAGCGTTGCGAACGGCACGGCGAGCCGCTCATCGATCTGGGCGAAAAGTCCGGCGAGCATCCCCAGCCATGTCGCTGGTGCCACCAACGGCGCCGCCATCAGGTTCGCCGGCAGCGAGGCGAGCGAGACCGTCCCGAAGATGCCCGCGGCCACCGGGGCCGTCCCGATCCCCGCGGCGACGCTCAGCGCGACCGGCTCAGCAACGCCACGCGCGACCCCGCGCGCTGTCAGGGCGCTGCGCAGGGGCCCCGCGAGCAGACCGATCGCGGAGACCGCCGCGAAGCTCAGCTGCCAGCCCGGATCGACGGCGCTGCGCGGTTCGATCGCGAGCGTTGCTGCCGCCGCCAAGAGCAGCGCGTGTCGCCGGGCCACCGGCCGCGATGCCCAGAGGGCGAGCGACGCGGCGCCGCCCATGATCGCCGCGCGGCGGATCGAGGGTCCGGACCCTGCCAACGGAACGTAGAGCGCCGTCACAGCGAGCACGAGCGCCAGACGCGTGCGGCGTCCGGCGCCGGCAACGGCACACAGTCCGAGGACCAGTGCGGCGAGCAGCGCAACGTTCGCCCCACTCGCGGCGACCAGATGGCCCAGTCCAGCGTGGCGCAGCAGTTCGCGGTCCCGCAGAGAGAGCAGCGCATCGTCGCCGAGCACCATCCCCCGCAGGAGCGACCCGGCATCACGATCCCGAACGCGAGCGAAGGCCGCTTGGGCGCGATTGCGCACGGCGTCGAGCGACCCTGCGGCTCCGCCACGTCGCTCGGCCGAGGCGAGCACGGAGACCTCAAGCACCGCGGCGGCGCCGCGAGCGTCGATCCAGCGTTCGAAGGGTCCCGGCGCGCGCAGGAGCCCCCTCGCCTGGAACACCGCCCCGGCACCCCGGCGAGGGGGCGAGCCGCGACCGCTGAGCAGGATTCGTGCGCCCCGGACGGTGGCAAATGCACGCCAGCGCGATCCTGCGGCGGCGCGCGGGGTCTCCTCGAGCGTGAGACGCAGCGTCGTCACGTGGCCGAGCGCCTGCTCCGGCAGGTGCGGCGGGCCGGAGCGCAGTCGCGCCCAGCCCGCGCCGCTGGCCAACACCGCGGTCGCGCCGACCGCCCCGGCGGGCGTCGCCGCGATGATCGCGAGCGGCAGCGCGGCAACCGGCAGCAGCCGCGGCTCTCGCGGGCCGAGGACGAGCCCGACCAGGGCTGCGATCAGGAGGATCTCGGCGGGCCGCGGGCGCGCGCCGCGCAGGCTCACGGCACGACGCGTGCGCGCAGCGCCTCGAGTCGGCGCGGACCGATACCCGGCACCTGTCCGAGATCGTCGACCGAGGCAAAGCCCCCGTGTGTCGCGCGCCAAGCGAGGATCTTCTGCGCGAGGACCGGTCCGACACCATCGAGCGTGTCGAGTTGCTCGGCGGTTGCGACGCTGAGGCTGATCGGCCCGTTCGCTGAGCTGCCGGATGCGCTGCCTGGCACGGGGACTCCCTGCGCGCCGGCACGAGTGGGAACAACGACCTGCTGCCCGTCGACGGCCTTGGCGGCGAGGTTCAGGGCGTTTGGATCACCACCGGCCGTGACTCCCCCGGCCCGCTTCACCGCGTCGGCGACACGGGCGCCGGGCGACAGCCGGTAGACGCCTGCTCGGTGCACCGCGCCGGCGACGTGCACCACCGGTCCGGGAACGGTCGCCGTACGCAGTCGCGGCGCCCGGTCTGGGGATGCCGTCGCCGAGGACCGCAGAGCCGGCACGCGCGTCGAAGCTGGGGTGACGCGCGGCCTTCCCCACCACCACGCGGCCAGCAGGGCGAGCACCACCGCTGCGGCTACCGCGGCGACCTTCGTTCGACGGGATTCGGACACCCGCCGATCGTCGCGCGCCGACGCTCACATCAGGGCACGCTGACTGCGACGGATCCGCTTCAGCGCACCACGATGTTCACGAGCTTGCCTGGCACGACGATCACCTTGACGACCTCGTGGCCCTCGAGGTGCGCCAAGACGTTCGGCGCAGCGCGCGCGAGCGCCTCAAGCGCGTCGCGATCCGCGTCCGCGGGAGCGTTGACGCGATCGCGCAGCTTGCCGTTGATCTGGCAGACGAGCTCGTAGCTGTCGGTCGTCAGAAACTGCAGATCGGCGCTAGGCCACGACGTCTCCCAGACACGCTCGCCAGTCAGGCGCTCGTAGCCATCGGCGGCGGTATGCGGCGCGAACGAGAAGAGCAGTGAGTTTGCGGTCTGCAGCGCGAAACGCATCGCACCGGTTCCGGCCTCCTCGCGCAGGCGCGAGATCTCATTGGTGAGCTCCATGATCGCCGCGATCGCCGTGTTGAACGCAAAGCGCCCCGCGAGATCGGCCGTGACCTTGTCGATCGCCCAGTGGGCCTTGCGCACGAGCACCTCGTCGGGACCCTGAGGCTCTGCCGGAACCTCCTGGGCAGGACGCTCGGCGATCTCCGCGGAGAGTCGCCAGACACGTCCGAGGAAGCGGTGCACGCCTTCCAGGCCCTCGTCCGACCAGTCCGCATCCTGATCGGGCGGACCGATGAAGAGGATGTAGGCACGCGCGGTGTCGGCGCCGTAACGGGCCACGATCTCGCGCGGCGAGACGACATTGCCCTTGGACTTGGACATCTTCGCCCCGTCCTTGGTGATCATTCCCTGCGTAAAGAGACGGGCGAACGGCTCCTGCACCTCCAGGAGCCCGAGATCATGCAGCGCCTTCACAAAGAAGCGCGCGTACATCAGGTGAAGAATCGCGTGCTCGACGCCGCCGATGTACTGATCGACGGGCATCCACTCGCGCAGGACCTTCGGGTCCCACGCCGCCTCGTCGTTGCCTGCATCGCAGTAGCGCAGGAAGTACCACGACGAGTCCACGAAGGTGTCCATCGTGTCGGTCTCGCGCTCCGCGGCCCCGCCGCAGGCGGGGCATTCGGTATGCAGCCAGTCGGTGGCGGCCGCCAGCGGTGAGCGACCGCGCGGCGCGTAGTCCTCGACGTCGGGGAGCACCACGGGGAGCTGGTCCTCGGGGACCGGCACAACCCCGCACGCCGGGCAGCGCACGACCGGGATCGGGCAGCCCCAGTAGCGCTGGCGAGAGAGGAGCCAGTCGCGCAGCCGGTAGTTGATCGAGGCGTGGCCCTTGCCCTCACGATCGAGCCACGCGACGATCGCCTCCAGCGCCTCGCGGTTGGGCATCCCGTCGAACTCCGGGGCGGAGTTTACGAGCGGACCGTCGCCCGTATAGGGCAGGCCTTGCGGGTCGCCGTCGGGATTTGTCCCCTCGATCACCCGCTGGATGGGCAGTCCGAAACGCTGCGCGAACTCGTGATCGCGCTCGTCGTGGGCGGGGACCGCCATGATCGCGCCGGTGCCGTACTCCATCAACACGTAGTCCGCGACGTACATCGGGATCGCCTCGCCGTTGACCGGGTTGATCACGTGCCGGCCGAGGAAGACGCCGGTCTTCTCGCGATCGGCGGAGCCGCGTGTCTCTTTCTCCTGCATCAGGGCGGTCTTGACGTACTCGTGAACCGCCTCCTCCTGGCCGGTGCCCGCCGCGAGGCGTTCGACATCCGGGTGCTCGGGAGCCATCACGAAGAAGGTCGCGCCAAAGAGCGTGTCCGGGCGGGTGGTGAAGACCGGATAGTCGACGCCGGCTTCCTCGCAGCGGAACGTGACCTCAGCGCCCTCCGACCGTCCGATCCAGTTGCGCTGCATCGTCTTGACGTGCTCGGGCCAGTCGATCCCGTCGAGATCGTCGAGCAGGCGGTCGGCATAGTCGGTGATGCGGAAGAACCACTGCTCGAGCTGCTTGACCTCGACCTGCGCCCCGCAGCGCTCGCAGCACCCGTCGACGACCTGCTCGTTGGCGAGCACGGTCTGGTCGCTCGGGCACCAGTTGACTGCCGCCTCGCGACGGTAGGCGAGACCCTCCTTCAGCAGTTGGAGGAAGATCCACTGCGTCCAGCGGTAGTAGCGCGGCTCGTGCGTGCCGAACTCGCGCGACCAATCGATCGAGATCCCCCAGGCGCGGAACTGGCGCTGGAACTCGGCGATCGCGGCGTCGGTCGAGTCCCGCGGGTGCTGCCCGGTCTTGATCGCGTGGTTCTCGGCCGGCAGGCCGAAGGCGTCATATCCCATCGGGTGCAACACCCGGCGGCCGGTGCGCCGGTGGAAGTGAGCGACCGCATCCCCGACCGAATAGACCTTGAGGTGGCCGATGTGCGGCTCACCGCTCGGGTAGGGCAGCATCTCGAGCACGTACGACTTCTCGCGCGCGTCGGGCTCGTTCGACACCTCCCAGGTGCGCTCATCAGCCCAGACGCGCTGCCAGCGCGGCTCGATCTCCTGCGGGTCGTAGCGCAGTTCGGTCATCTGGCAGGCGAGGATAGTCTGCGCTCCGCGGCCGACGCGGCCCGCCCGGGCGGGCCTTGTAAGATGTGCCTCGCCGTACCGCACGGGGCTGTAGCTCAGCTGGGAGAGCGCCGCCATGGCATGGCGGAGGTCAGGGGTTCGATCCCCCTCAGCTCCACTGCACCGAAGGCCGTCCTCACGGGCGGCCTTCGTCGTGAGGCGGCGATGTCGGCAAGGCCGCTCGCGGCGGGAGGGCGATGCAGGCGGCTATTCGACGGTGAGGACCGTGTGCGGGACCGTCGGCACAACGCCCTCGCTGACGCACCAGATGCGGTAGGTGCCGGGCGTCAGCTCGACGTCGATCTTCCGCGACCCTCCCGAGAACGGCTCGATCGCTCCGACGACCTCCTTCGAAGAGGACTCGATCCTGATCCCGTGCGGGGTCGGATAGTCGTTGTGGAAGCTCACGGTCGTTCGGCCCGCCATCGTCGAGACGGCCATCGACTCGGTGGCGGGCACGTCGGTCGCCTCGAGCTTGATCTCGCCCCCACTGCGGGTCTGCTCGCTCGACATCGACGACGCACCGGAGCTGGTGGAAGGCGCGCTGTCGCCGCACCCGGCAAGGAGCGCGGCTACCACGAGGACGACGAGCGGGAGCGACCTGCGGAACAGACTCATCCTCCGAACCTAGCGAAATCAGCGGCCAACTCTCGCGGGCGACCCTCGTTGTCAGGGGGGCCCGGCCCGCGGCCGCCGTCGAGAGCGCCGCTACGAGACCTCGTCCGCGTGCTCGTGCGCCTCGCCCGCGGGCTCCTGCTCCTCGTCCGGCGGGGCGTCCTCGAACGCCCGCCTGGGCACATCGCCCCAGAGCTGCTCGAGCCGGTAGAACTCGCGCGTCTCGGGCGTGAAGATGTGGACGACCGCGTCGAGGTAGTCCATGAGGATCCAGTGCGACTCGGTGACGCCCTCGACGCGCCGCGGCAGCAGCCCGTAGTCGTTCTTGAGCGTGACGTGGATCGCGTCGTGGATCGCCTTCGCCTGACGGTCGCTCGTCCCCGAGCAGATGACGAAGGCGTCGGTGAACGCGGAGATCCCGCTCAGGTCGAGCGCGACGACGCCGCGTGCCTTCTTGTCGAGCGCACTCTGCGCGATCAGGTCGACGAGTTGGTGAGTCGTTAGCTCTGTCGGTATGCGCTCTGTGGTGCTCATGCGTCTCCATCACGGTAGAGGTCGAGCTCCGAAACCCGCGCGGCAACCGCCTCTGGCATGAGCCCTACTGCTCCTGAACCCGCGGCGATCCGCTCACGCACGAGTGTCGACGAGACGTCGATCGCCGTCATCTCGAAGAAGATGATCCGCGTCCCGTCATGCAGATCGGTGAGGCGCTCGCGCAGCTGGGAGTCGCCGATACCGCCGCGACCGACGACCGCAAGCCGTGCAAGCCGCAGCACCTCGCGCGGCTCACGCCAGTCATGGAGCCCCGCTGCGACGTCGGCGCCGACGATGAAGGTCAGCTCGTCGCTCGGGTCGCACTCGTGCAGCGTGCGCAGCGTGTCCACGGTGTAGGAGGGGCCGGGCCGGGCGATCTCAAGGTCAAGGACGCCGATGCCCGGCTCGTCGCGAACGGCGAGCCGGCAGAGTTCCAGACGCAGCTCCGGGCCTGGATCGTCGGGGAGCGGCTTGTGCGGCGGCGTGCGGACGGGCACGAGGGCGACGCTGTCGAGGCCGAGACCCGCCAGCGCGGCGCGCGCAAGGGCGAGGTGGCCCACATGCGGTGGATTGAACGTCCCGCCGAGCAGGCCGCGCGAGGTCACGCTCAGCCGCGCGTGTGGCCGTCGCCGGTGACCACGTACTTGAACGTGCACAACTCGCGCAGGCCGATCGGCCCGCGGGCGTGCAGCTTCTGGGTCGAGTTGCCGATCTCGGCCCCCATCCCGAACTCTCCGCCATCGGTGAAGCGGGTCGATGCGTTGACGTAGACGCACGCCGCGTCGACGCCGCGCTCAAATGCCAACGCGGCCGCGAGATCCTCGGTGACGATCGCCTCGCTATGCCCCGATCCGTGGCGACCGATGTGCTCGATCGCCTCATCGAGCGAGTCGACGACCCCGACGGCGAGGACAAGCGCGAGGAACTCTGTGTCCCAGTCGGCATCGGAAGCCTCAACGAGGCGCGCCGCGAGAGCGCCGGCGATGAGCGATCGGGCCCGGCCGTCGACGCGCAGCTCGACCCCCTCTGCATCGAGCGCCGCCAGGGCGCGCGGCAGGAAGGCCGCTGCCGCCTCGCGATGGACCAGCAGCGTCTCGGCGGCGTTGCAGACGCCCGGCCGCTGGACCTTGGCGTTGAGCGTGATCGCGAGCGCCTTGTCCAGATCGGCGGCCGCGTCAATGTAGACGTGGCAGTTGCCCGAGGCGGCGTAGATCACCGGGACGGTGGCGACGCCACTGAGCGCCGCCTTCAGCCCCTCCCCGCCGCGCGGGATGATCAGGTCGACGAGCCCGTCCTGGGTCGCTAGATCAGCAAGCTCCTCACGTCCGCCGCCCGCCACCAGCGAGACGCAGCCGATCGGCAGCCCCGCGCCCTCGGCGGCCTCGGCGGCGATGCCCGCGAGCACGGCGTTCGAGTGGACGGCCGACGACGAGCCACGCAGCACGCACGCAGTGCCGGACTTCAGGCAGAGCGCAGCGGCATCGATCGTGACGTTCGGCCGTGCCTCATAGACGATCGCGATCACGCCGAGCGGGACCCGCACCTTGCGCAGCTCGAGCCCGTTCTCTAGGCGCCCGCCTCCGAGCAGCTCGCCGACGGGATCGGGCAGTGCGGCGACCTGCCGCGTCCCCGCGGCGATCGCGTGAACCCGGTCCTCGGTGAGTAGCAGGCGGTCCAGCAGGGCGTCGCTGAGTCCGGCCTCGCGGCCCGCGTCGAGGTCACGACGGTTGGCGTCCAGGATCTCGCCCATACGCTCCTCCAGCGCGGTCGCGATCGCCTCAAGCGCGCGATCCCGGGTGGCGCTGTCACTCGCAGCGAGCGCGCGCGAAGCGGCGCGGGCTGTGCGACAGATCTCCGCGACCGGCTGGGCGGTGGTGGCCATGGCGTGAGGGTAGTCCGTCAGGCGAGCACGAGGTGGTCGCGATGGATCGCCTCGTCGGCAGCCCCAGGGACCGCTGCGCGGACCTGCTTGGTCTGCATCCCCAGCACGACGCGCAGGGTCTCGGCGTCGTACCCGACGATCCCCTTGGCGATCAGGCCCGTGCTGTCGTGGACCTCGACCGCGTCGCCCTGCTGGAAGTCTCCTTCGACCGCCGTGATTCCGACCGGCAGCAGCGAGGCGCCATCCTCACGCAGGACACGGGCTGCGCCCGTATCGACGGTAAGCGTCCCGCGTGCCGGCTTGGCATAACGCAGCCACAGCTCGAACGACGAATAGCGCGGCTCATGCGGCGCGAAGCGCGTGCCCTCGTCCTCGCCGGCGAGCGCGCGTGCCAGCGCCCCCTCGCGCAGGCCGCTGCAGATCGTCGTGGCGATGCCGGCCGCCGTAGCCATCTCGGCTGCGACGACCTTGGAGCGCATGCCGCCCGAGCCCAGCGCGGACGGGCTGAGCCCGATCTCGAGTTCGGCCAGCTGGTCGGGATCGGTGATCTCGCGCACGAGCGGAGCCGAGGGATCGTTGCGCGGATCGGCCGCATGGAGCCCGTCCTGATTCGTCAGCAGGACGAGCCGATCGGCCCCCACGAGGATCGCGACCTGCGCCGCGAGGAAGTCGTTGTCGCCGAAGGTGATCTCCTCGGTCGCCGTCGTGTCGTTCTCGTTGACGACCGGGATGACGCGCCAGTCGAGCAGGCGCCCGAGCGTCCTGCGCGCGTTGAGGTAGTGCTCGCGGCGTCCGATGTCGAGAAAGGTCAGCAGCACCTGTGCGGTGTGCAGGCCATGGGCCCCCAGCCGCGTGACGTAGGCCCGGTGCAGCTCGCCCTGTCCGACCGCGCTCGCGGCCTGGAGATCGGCCATCTCCTGCGGGCGGGCAGCGATCCCCATCAGTTCCATGCCGCGCGCGATCGCACCGGAACTCACGATCACGACGTCATCGCCCGCCGCATGACGGGCAGCGACCTCGTCACAGATCCTGCCGAGGACGTCCTCGCGTAGCGCCCCGGAATCCTGGGCGACGATGTTCGATCCGAGCTTGACGACGTAACGGCTCACGGGGTGTTGGACGATAGCCCCGGGCTAGGAGGGGTCGAGCTCGAAGACTGTGCCTGCGATCTCGACGTCGTCCCCCGGCTCGAAGCCGGCGGCCTCCAGCGCACGCATGACCCCCATGCGCTTGAGGCTGCGTTCGATGTGCGCGAGCGCCTCGTCGTTCTCGAAATCGAAGCGAGCAAAGAGGCGCTCGACCGGCTCCCCGGTGACGCGGAACGAACCGTCGTCGAGCTGCTCAACGCGCCACGAGCGGCCCGCCGCGGGACGGAAGACGCGATGCTCGGCGAGCTCGGCCTCGTCCTCAAGCTCCAGCGGATCATGCGGCGCCTCGATGGGGATGCGCTCGAAGAGCGCCTTTGCGAGCTCCTCAAGGCCCTCGCGCGTGGCGCTTGAGGTCACCACGACCGAGACGGCCTCTCCGAGGCGCCCGCGCCACTCCCGGGCCTCCTCCTGCGCCCGCTCCGCGGGGACGAGATCGGACTTCGAGAGCGCGAGGATCCGCGGGAGCCGCGTCAGACGCTGATCATGAGCGCCAAGCTCACGCTCGATCACCGCGTGGTTCTCCCGCGGGTCGGAGCCGTCGACCGGCGCGAGGTCGAGCACATGGACGAGGATGCGCGTGCGCTCCACGTGAGCGAGGAAGTCATGGCCGAGGCCCGCGCCCTCACTTGCACCCTCGATAAGCCCGGGGATGTCGGCAACGACCAGCTGGCGTTCGCCGTTGTCGAGTACGCCGAGCACCGGCTCGAGCGTGGTGAACGGGTAGTCGGCGATCTTCGGTGCGGCGCGGGTGATGACCGAGATCAGCGACGACTTCCCCGCGTTCGGCAGGCCGACGAGACCGACGTCGGCGAGCAGCTTCAGCTGAAGGTCGATCCAGTACTCCTCACCCTCGAGCCCCTGCTCGGAGAACCGCGGGGTCTGACGCGTCGCGGTCGTGAAGCGCTTGTTGCCCCTGCCTCCCAGCCCGCCGCGCGCGACGACCGCGCGCCTGCCCGGGACGACAAGATCGTGGACGGTGCCGTCCGGCAGATGGACCTGCGTCCCAGGCGGGATCCGAACGACAAGCTCATCGCCGTCGGCCCCCGTGCGCAGCGCGCCCTCGCCGTGCCGCGCGCGTCCGGCCTTGTAATGAGCCTTGCGCTTGAAGGTCTGCAGGTCACGCAGCGAGTCGTCGCAGAGCAGCACGACGTCGCCACCCCGGCCTCCATCGCCGCCGTCAGGCCCGCCGCGAGGGACCTTCGCCTCGCGGCGGAACGACATGCAGCCGTTGCCGCCACGGCCTCCCTGCACGAAGATGCGAGCCTTGTCGTAGAGCATGTGTCCTTGCGGCGCCGCGCTTGCGGCCCGCCGATCCCATAGACAGCCTAGGAGCAGCCCGTGTCCGATCCAGTCCTTCTCATCACCGGCGCCTCATCTGGGATCGGTGCCGCGACCGCGCGTGCGGCATCCGCTGCAGGCCACCGGCTGGTCCTCGCTGCGCGTTCCCAGGATCGCCTCGAAGCGCTCGCCGCCGAACTGGGCGGAGACGAACGCGCCCTTGCCGTACGTGCCGACGTGTGTCTCTGGGAGGACAACCGTCGTATGGCCGACGCGGCGATCGAACACTTCGGCCAGATCGACGCGGTCTTCGCCAACGCGGGCTTCGGCGGCCGGCGCACCTTCGTTGACGAGGATGCGGACAGCCCCGAGTTCTGGCGGGAGATGGTCCTCACGAACGTCCTCGGCTGCGCGTACACGGTGCGGGCGACGCTCAGTGCGATCCGCGAGCGCCGCGGCCACATCGTGCTGATGAGCTCGGTCGCCGGCCGGGTGCCGACGGGAAGCCTCTACTCGGGGACGAAGTTCGCCGTCACCGGAATCGGCCGATCGCTGCGTACCGAACTTCTCGGCAGCGGCGTCCGCGTCACCCTGATCGAACCTGGATTCGTCGATACGCCGTTCTTCACCGAGCCGCCCGAGATGGCGCTCAGCGACCAGGACATCGCCCGCTCGGTGATGTACGCGCTCGAGCAGCCGCCGCACGTGGACGTCAGCGAGATCCTCATCCGGCCGACCGGACAGGATCTCTAGGCGGACTCAGCGCAGCGTCGCGGCAATCGCCACACCTGCCGCGGCGGCACCGAACGCCATCGCCATCACCGGCCCCCCGCGGCCGGGGAGCTCCTCCGCAGCTGCGGCGGTGGCGATGCCGTCCACGAGATCGCAGGCGGCGAGGCCCAGCGACCACGCGATCACCTCCGCCGCATCACCGCGGCGTGCGGCGCGCAGCGCGCCCAGCCCCAGCATCAGATCGCGCACCCCGAGTGCGCGCAGCGCGACCCTCCCGCCGGACTGTCGGGCAGGCGATCCGATCCACGAGCCGCCTGCGCTGGAGGGGGCGACGACCAAGGCCGCGCCGACGAGCACCCGGCCACCCTGGAGAGCGGCCATGGCAGCGCGCGGCGACATGCTTGCGTGCGTCAGGCGGCGTCGACCGGCTGGATGTTCACGACGCGACCCTTGCGGCCGCGCGTGAACTCGACGGTGCCGACGGCCTTCGCGAAGAGCGTGTGATCGCGACCCATCCCGACGCCGTCGCCGGGCTTGAAGACGGTGCCGCGCTGACGCACGATGATCTCGCCGCCGGTGACGCGCTCACCGGCGAAGACCTTCACGCCGAGCATCTTCGGATTCGAGTCGCGGCCGTTGCGGGAGGAGCCGAGCCCCTTCTTGTGTGCCATGGATCTACGCCTCCTCTGCCGGGGCCTTCGCCTCGGCCTTCTTCGCAGCCGCCTTGGCGGCGCCCATCGAAATGTCGGTCACCTTGATGCGGGTCAGCTCCTGGCGGTGGCCCGCCGTGCGCTTGTAGCCGCTCTTCGGCTTGTACTTGAAGACGCGAATCTTCGGTCCGCGGATGTGCTCGACGATGGTCGCGGCGACCTTGACCTTCGCCAGCGCCGCCGCATCGAGAACGACCTCATCGGAACGGAACATGATGGGCTGGAGGGCGACCGTTGCCCCCTCGTCCTCGGGCAGCCGCTCGATGAGCAGCGTGCTGCCCTTCTCGACGCGGTACTGCTTGCCGCCGGTCTTCACGATCGCGTACATCTTCTGAGGGTCCGTTCCTACTCCGTGGTGGTGTCCGCTGCTGCAGCGGAACGACGCCGTCCGCCCCTGCGGCCGCGGCGCCGAGGTTCTGAGTCTAGGACATCGCCGCTCGCGGCGTCCGCGGGAGCGTCATCGAGCTCCTCCTGGCCCTCGACGAGCACCGCCCGAGCGGAATTGCGACCGGCCTCCTCGATCCGCACCAACCGCTTGCGACCGAGAAGCCTTCCGGCTCCGGTCACCGAGACGACGTAGCCGTCGATCTTCGCGACGGCATCGTCGACGTTGTACATGTGCGGCTCGACGATCGAGACCAGCACCTCCTCGCCGACCTGGAACGGGACTGCACGCTCGTAGACCTCAGCGGCGGCGCCCTCCATGACCACCTCGAAGTGATCGAGCGCGAGACTCTCGCTGCCCTCGAAGTGGAAGAGCTTGCCGGTCGCCTGCTCGAGCTCGTGCAGCATCCGCGCGCCGTGCCCTGTGAACTCGATCGACACATCCGGGTTCATCTGGACGAGGAACGCCTCCGTCGACCGCGGCGCCCGCGAGGCGAGCTCGCGCAGGCGGCGATCGAACTCGATCGCGACGGTCTCCTCGCTGAGGACGACGCCGTCGCCGTCACAGATCGGGCAGGTGCGGGAGATGATCTCGCGCACGCCCTCCGTGACGTTCTGGCGCGTCATCTCGACGAGGCCGAGCTTGCTGATCTCGGCGGTGAACGTCTTCGTTCGGTCCTGATCGAGGGCCGCCCGGAGCGTCTTCATCACCGTGTCGCGGTTGCGCGCCTTCGCCATGTCGATGAAGTCGATGACGATGATCCCGCCGATGTCCCGCAGCCGCAGTTGCCGCACGACCTCGTCGGCCGCTTCGAGGTTCGTCCGGGTGATCGTGTCCTCCAGCCGCGCCTGCTTGCCGCGTCCCACGAACGAGCCGGAGTTCACGTCGAAGACGGTCAGCGCCTCGGCGTAGTCGATCATGAGATATCCGCCGCTCGGCAGGTCCACCCGCCCCGAGGTCAGCCCCTGGATGACCTGTTCAACCGCGTACTCCTCGAAGAGCGGGCTCGAGCCCTGATGCAGCTCGACGCGATCGACCAGCTCTGGTGCGGTCCGGGTGAAGAACGAGACCAGTCGCTGGTACTGCTTCTCGTCGTCGACGACCGCCCGCTCGAAGTCGGCGCTGAAGATGTCGCGCACGACGCGGACCGAGAGGTCGGCCTCCTGGAACACGAGCGATGGTGCCTCCTGCTGCGCCGCGCGCTGCTGAAGCACCTCGTGGAGCTTGAAGAGGTACGGCAGTTCACGCTCGAAATCCGCGCGTGCGGCGCCGTGGGCGGCGGTGCGCACGATCGCCCCTCCGCCCTCGAGCGCGAGCCCCTTCACCTGCCGGCGCAGTCGCTCGCGCTCCTTGTCCTCAAGGCGCTTGGAAACGCCGATGCCCTCACCCGTGGGCGTATACACGAGGTACCGCCCTGCGATCGTGAGATCCATCGAAACGCGGGCGCCCTTCGACTTGAGCGGGTCCTTGACGACCTGGACGATGACCTCCTGGCCGGGCTTGAGCAGTTCGGAGATGCGCTTGCCGCCCTCCCCGCCACGCCCGCGACGCGCGATCTCGACGCCCGGAAGGACGATCTCATCGATGTGCAGGAACCCGTTCTTCTCGAGGCCGATGTCGATGAACGCGGCCTCGAGACCGTCGAGCACGTTGTCGACCTTGCCCTTGTAGATATTTCCGACGATCGAGCGGCTTCCGCGCCGCTCGAGGTAGAGCTCAGCGACGCGGTATCCGTCGGGGACGGCGCCGCCGCCGGCACGGCCGCGGCCTGCGGCCTGCCCCGGGGTTCCGGCGCTCTCAAGCAGTGCGACCCGGGTCTCCCACGGATCGACGCTGACGATGACTTGCTTTTTCACGGTGTGGTTTCTCTCTTCCTCAGAAGGTGAGTACCCGCCCCTTCGACGCCGCCGCCACCCTGCCCTGCGCGTAAATCGACTGCAGGAGCCCGACCGCGATCATCGTCGCGATGATCGACGAGCCGCCGTAGCTCATGAGCGGGAGTGGAATGCCCGTGATGGGCATGATCCCGACATTCATCCCGGCGTTGATGAAGACCTGGAAGAGCAGCATCGCAACGATGCCGCCGGCCACAAGGGCCCCGTACAGGTTCTTCGCCATGGTCAGGATGCGCAGTCCGCGCCAGATCAGCAAGGCGTAGAGCGAGAGGACCAGTGCCGCGCCCATGAAGCCCCAGCGCTCCCCGACCACGGCGAACACGAAGTCCGTGTGATGCTCGGGGAGGAAGTTGAGCTTCGTTTGGGACGCTTGATCGCCGCGGCCGGTTTTTTCACCGGCGCCGATGGCGATGCGTGACTGGTTCTGCTGATAGCCCTCCTTGGAGGCGGTGTCCGATGGGTGCAGGAACGCCGTAAGGCGATCCTTCTGATAGCTATGGAGCACGTTCACTCCGGCCGCCGGCAGCACAGCGAGTGCGAAGACGACGGCGACGGTGGCGACCGCGCCGATCGCGGCGAAATGCCGCAGTGGTGTACCGGCCACGAAGAGCGTGACCAGTCCGATGACGATGTAGACAAGCGCCGAACCGAGGTCCGGCTGCAACATGACGAGCCCCGCCGGAACCAGCGCGAGCACCATGATGCGCGTCGTGGTCCGGCGATCCTGGAGTTGCCGCGCCATATCGGTCATGAAGGCCGAAAGGGCGACGACGAGCAGGACCTTCCCGAGCTCGGATGCCTGGAAGCTGAAGAGCGGCAGATCGATCGCGCGGCGCGAGCCGCGCGCGACGCTGCCGAAGACCGTGACGGCGAGGATCGAGGCGATCAACGCGCCGTAGAGGACGTGGCGGATCTCGCGCAGGCGCGAATAGTCGAGCCGCCAGATGAGCGAGGCGAGCACCCCGCCGACGACGAAGTAGATGAGCTGCCGCTTGAAGAAGTAGGAGGGGTCTCCGGTCACATCGTCGACCGTTGCGCGACTCACGGCGACGAGCGAGCAGACCGCAAGGCCGAGGACAGCCGCCAGCAGCACGGGATCGAAGACGGCCGCCAGCGAACGCACGCGCTGGCCGACGGTCGGGGCGTCGGAGAGTTGGAGTGTCGAGCGCTGGGTGGTCATCGGGTGATGGACTTCCCGGGGGCACACTTCGAGGACTCT
>WLNG01000199.1 GCA_009699915.1 Actinomycetota bacterium | reverse complement strand
GCATCGTGGGCGGCGCGCTCGGCGCCGAGCGCCGCTTCCGTCGCGCGCCCCGCGAGGATCTCGCGGTCGAGCGCCTCGCGCGCGGCGCGCAGCGCGGCGGCGGACCGTCCAGCAAGATCGGCCATGCGCGCGTCGCGCTCGGCACGCATCGCAAGGCGCGCACGCAGCGCGGCCGCCTCTTCCCCCGCATGCTCGAGCTCCGCCACGCGCCGCTCGGCGGCGGTCAGCCGCGTGCGCAGCTCCAGTTCGGCGTGCTCGGCGCGGCGCGCGCGCCGCTCGGAGAGCAGCGCAGGCGCGTCACGCTCCTCCAGCGGCTCGTGCTCAGCGGACGACATGGAGATCACGCTACCGCGCAGCGCGGTCGCAGCGTCAGACGGTGGGCAGGCGTGAGCGCCGCCGGGCCGCAGCTCCGAGCGCGGCGAGCACACCGGCCGCCGCGACCGTCACCGCCGCCGCTGTCGCCCCCGTGCGCAGCGCACGGCGCTGGAGCTCCGCGCGATTGCGCCGAGCGTAGAGCCTGCCGCCCTGAGAGGTGGCGAAACCGAGTGCCTGATAGGTCTTGCGTCCGGGCATGTGCGAAGCCTACCCGGGAGTCGTCAGGACCGCTGCGATTCGCGCAGGCGCCAGGCCATACGCGACTGCAGCGACCAGAGCTCGATGAACCCCGGAGATGCCTCCTGGCTGAAGAGCCCACCGCTGGTCTCAAAGGTCGCCAGCGAGGCGTCGTAGACCGCGTTCGGGCTCTCACGCGTGACGGCGCGGACCGAGCCCTTGAAGAGCTTGAGTCCGATCGTCCCGGTGACGCGCTCGTTGACCGACTCCATGAACGCGTCGAGGTTCTCGCGCAGCGGCTCCCACCAGAGCCCGGCATAGACGAGATAGCCCCACTGACGATCGAGATCGGACTTGAACTGGTTCTGGTGGATCGTGCCGACGAGGCGCTCGAGCTCGGCGTGAGCCGGCAGGATGATCGCCGCAGCCGGGACCTCGTAGATGTCGCGCACCTTCAGGCCGACGATGCGGTCCTCGATGTGATCGACGATGCCAACGCCATGCTTGCAGCCGATCCGCGCCGTGCGCTCGAGCAGTTCGACGAGGCCCAGGCGCTCGCCGTTGAGCGCGACCGGGACGCCGCGCTCAAAGCCGATCGTGACGATCTCCGGCTCGTCGGGCGCATCCTCCGGGCGAGTGACCAGCTGGAAGACGTCATCGTCCGGCGCGTGGTCGAGCTCCTCGATCCACTTGCCTTCCGAGGAGCGCCCCCAGAGGTTGTCGTCGATCGAGTAGGGAGTCGCCTCGGCACCGCCCTTGATCGGGATGCCGTGCTCGCGCGCGTAGGCGATCTCCTCTTCGCGGCCCATCTTCCAGTCGCGAACCGGTGCGATGACCTTCAGCTCGGGTGCGAGCGTCGCGACGGTCGCCTCGATGCGGACCTGGTCGTTGCCCTTTCCTGTGCAGCCATGAGCGATCGTGTCGCAGCCGTGCTTGCGGGCGTAATCAACGGCGAGCTTGGCGATCAGCGGGCGGCCGAGCGCCGTGAAGAGCGGGTAGTTCAGTCCATAGACGGCGTTCGCCCGGATAGCGGGGGCGATGAAGTCGCGGGCGAACTCCTCACGCGCGTCGATCACCTCGGTCGCGACGGCGCCGAGATCGATCGCCTTGCCGCGCACGACGTCGTAGTCCTCGCCGGGCTGGCCGAGGTTGATCGTCAGCGCTACGACCTCGGCGTCGTACTCGTCCTGGATCCACTTGAGCATCACGCTCGTGTCCAGGCCACCCGAATAAAGCAGCAGGACACGGTGGACCTCTTCGGGCCTGGCGAGATAGCTCGCGGTCAACTTGGGGCGGGCGTCGGCAGCGTCGGTCATCTCAGCGAAGTCTAGAAACCCGCGGCAAGCGCCCGCGTGATCCGCTCGAGTGCGTCCTGCGCCTCGGCGTCGGAGAGCGTCAGCGGTGGCAGCAGGCGGACCGTCTGCGGCCCGGTCGCATTGGCGATCAGGCGCTGCTCGGTCAGCAGCCGCAGGACAAGCTCCGGCGCACCGCCTCCATCGAGATCGAAGCCGATCATCAACCCTTGGCCGCGGACCGCCGAGACGCCCGGCAGCGTGGCGAGCTGCGCACGCAGCCGCTCCCCCAGTGCGTTGACGCGGGCCAGCATCGCGGGATCATCGGTGACTTCCAGCGCAGCCAGCGCCGCACGCGCGACGACCGGGCCTCCGGCGAACGTCGAGCCGTGATCGCCCGGCTGCAGGACATCGGCAAGCCGTGGTCCGGTGATCAGCGCGCCGATCGGCAGGCCGCCGCCGAGCGCCTTCGCGGTCGTGATCGCGCAGGGAACGACACCGGTCTGCTCGTAGGCCCAGAGGGTGCCGGTCCGGCCCATGCCGGTCTGCACCTCATCGAAGATCAGCGCGGCGCCATGGCGGTCGCAGGCTTCGCGCGCGGCGGCGAGCGCGTCGGCCGCGATGGGATGGACCCCACCCTCGCCCTGGATCACTTCGAGCAGCACCGCAGCCGTCTGCGGACCGACTGCGCCGGTGATCGCCTCGGCGGTCGCTGCGACGGCACGCACGCCCGGGACGAGCGGCTCGAACGGGGCCTGCTTGCTCTCCTGCGCGGTCGCCGAAAGCGCCCCGAAGGTGCGGCCGTGGAACCCGCCGGTGACGCTGACGATCTCCCCCCGGGGAGTGGCGCGCCGCGCGAGCTTCATCGCGGCTTCGTTCGCCTCGGCGCCCGAGTTGCAGAAGAAGACCTTGCCGCCGAGCGACCGCGTCGCGAGCCGCTGTGCGAGCCGCATCGCCGGTTCGGTGTGGAAGAGGTTCGAGATGTGCATCAGCGTGCCGACCTGGTCGCGGACCGCTGCGACGACGCTCGGATGGCAGTGTCCGAGATTTGTGACGCTGATCCCGCAGAGCAGGTCGAGATACTCGTTGCCCTCGTCATCCCAGACGTGTGCACCCTCGCCGCGGACAATCTCGACCGGCAGCCGGGCATAGGTTCCGATGACGTGCTCGGCGTCGAGCGCCCGCAGGTCGGCGAGGCTCATCGGCTGCGCCGGATCTTCGTCCCGTAGCCCTTGTCTGTGAAGAGCTCGAGCAGGATCGAGTGCGCGACGCGCCCGTCCACGATGTGGGCGGAGCTCACCCCGCCGCCGATCGCGTCAAGACATGCCTGCAGCTTCGGGCGCATACCGCCGTCGACGCCCTCGAGCGCCGCCTCGACCTCGTCGACCGACGCCTCACTGATCAGCGAGGCGTCGTCCTGCGGATCGCGCAGCCATCCCTCGACATCGGTGAGAAAGATCAGCTTGTGCGCGCCGAGCGCGGCTGCGACGGCGCTCGCCGCATCATCGGCGTTGACGTTGTGCGTCTGGCCG
>WLNG01000198.1 GCA_009699915.1 Actinomycetota bacterium | reverse complement strand
TGCTGAGCAGGTGGCCGTAGGTTTCGGCGCGCTCGGGCATGATCGCCGTGAACTTGCGCACCATCTCCACCCAGCCTGACGGGACATCCTCGGCGACGCCGCCGATCTGGAAGTAGCGCGTGTGCATGCGCTGACCTGAGGACATCTCGAAGAGGTCCAGCAGCTGCTCACGCTCGCGGAAGCAGTACCACCAGACCGAGATCGCGCCGAGGTCGAGCGCACTCGTGCCGAGCCACACGAGGTGGCTCATGATCCGGTTGAGCTCCATGTGGATCACGCGCAGGTACTGGGCGCGCTTGGGAACATCCACCTCGAGCAGCGTCTCGACGGCCCCGCAGAAGGCCATCGCATTGAAGTAGTACGAGAGGTAGTCCATCCGTTCGACGACGGGGATGACCTTCCAGTAGCTCTTCTGCTCGGCGGTCTTCTCGATGCCGGTGTGGACGTAGCCGATGATCGGCTTGACGTCGCGCAGGATCTCACCGTCGAGCGTCACCAGCAGGCGCAGCACGCCGTGGGTGGCCGGATGGTGCGGGCCGATGTTCAGCGTCAGCAGCTCGCGGTCGCCCTCGACGACGCTCCCCTCCGCGAGGGTGACCGACTCTTCCATCTGCCGGTACTCCGAGAGCCCGTTCGACGCCTTGCTCACTGGAACCACCGCGGCGTGGTGTGCTCGTTGTGCGTGAAGAGGATCGGCTCGCCGCCGATCGGGAAGTCGCGGCGCTGGGGATGCCCCTCGTAGTCCTCCGGCATCAGGATGCGACGCAGATCGGGATGGCCCTCGAAGACCACGCCGAACATGTCGTAGATCTCGCGCTCCTGATGGTTGGCCGTCGGCCAATCCGGCGTGACCGAGGGGACGACCGGCTCATCGAGCGGGACGCGCAGGCGGACGGTCAGGCGGTCGGGCTGCGACATGTTCAGCAGTTCGTACTGGACCCCGAGCCTCGGCTCGTGCGGGAAGTAGTCGAGACCGTGGACGCTCACCAGTGACCCGAAGCCCTTGCCGCGAAGTGCCGCGAGGACGCTGCGGATCGAACCCGGGGCCACGTCGATCGCCCCCTTGTCGTGGGCGTACGCGGTCCGCAGGGCGTCGTCGCCCAGCTCGCGCGCGAGAAGTTCCAGCCCGACGGCGTCAGGCACCTGCGCCGTCCTCAGCCGCCTCGGGGACGACCTCCTCAGTGCCCTCGCCGCCGTAGCGCTCGCGCCAGCCAAGTGACGGATCGTGCTGGACCATCGAGCGGAGCTTGAGCACGCCGTGCATCAGCGCCTCGGGGCGAGGCGGGCAGCCGGGCACGTGCACGTCGACCGGCAGGAACTTGTCGGCCGGCACGATCGCGTAGTTGTTGAAGACACCCATCGAGCTCGAGCAGGCGCCCATCGCGATCGTGTACTTCGGCTCGAGCATCTGGTCGTAGATGCGCCGGACGACCGGCGCCATCTTGATCGAGACGCGGCCGGAGAGGATCAGCAGGTCGGCCTGACGCGGTGAGGCGCGGAACGCCTCGAAGCCGAAGCGCGCGATGTCCAGGCGCGCGCCGACGACGGACATCATCTCGATCGCGCAGCAGGCAAGGCCGAAGGTCAGCGGGAAGAGCGAGTTGCCGCGCGCCCAATCGACCGCGCGATCGAGCGTCGTGGTGAGGACGCGTTCCTCGACGTGCTTCTCGAGATCTCCGCCCTCGAGGTCGTGGCGCAGGAGGTCGCGCGCGGCGAGCTTCTGGATGCGCGGATCGCCGCCGGCCCCGTGACGGATTACTTCCATGTCAGTGCACCCCGGCGCCAGACGTAGATCAGCGCGACCGTCAGCAGAGCGATGAAGACGATCGTCTCGACCAGCGCGAATGTGCCGAAGGCGCGCAGCTGGACGGCGATCGGGTAGAGGAAGAGCACCTCGATGTCGAACAGGAGGAAGAGCATCGCGACGAGGTAGAAGCTGATACCGAAGCGGAACCCCTGCTTGATCTCCGACGGCATGCCCGACTCGTACGGATCGGACTTGGCGACGCTCGGGCGCGCCCGTCCGAGTACGCCGTTGAGCACCGTGAACGCGATGCCGATGACCGCTCCGAGGACGACGAAGACGATCGCGGGTGCATAGGTGCTGAGCACACATGGGGTTCTATCAGCTAGGACTCCTGTCTAAGGGCGTGGCACGACCTTGTGACAAAGGTGCTTTGTGAGACAGGCGGCTGACATCACGGCGATCATCGTCGCGACACTCGGAGCGGTGATCGCGATCGGCGGCGCGTGGGCTTGGTGGCGCGCCTCGAGCGGCCGGTGGTTCTGGGCCCTCTGGCGCGTGGCGCAGCTCTCGACCACGGCGCTCGCGGCCGTGGCGTTGATCGCCCTGCTGACCGGGTTCGACCCTGGCGCCGGGCTCTTCTGGCTGTACATGGTCCTGCCGATCGCCGTCTCGATCATCGCCGAGCAACTGCGCGCCGCATCCGCCCAGACGATCCTCGACCAGCGCGAGCTTGAGGACGCGCAGGCCGTCGGGCGTCTCCCTGCCGAGGATCAGCACCGAATCGTCTACGCGATCCTGGCGCGCGAGACGTGGATCATCGCGCTCGCGGGCGCGGTGATCGCCTTCCTGGCACTGCGCGCCATCGCCACCGGTTGAGCGCTCCGGCGGAAGGGGACAGCGGCCCGCCGCCGAACTCCTCTGGCGGCAGCCCGGCGTCGGCGCTCTGCGTTCATGGACCCCTTTGACCGCAGACCTCACGGCGGCAACCGGCCGACGCCGGGCTCAAGCCACTTCCCCCCGCATGGCTGGCGGCCTCCCGCCGAGCTCGTCGGGTAGCATCCTGTTCCGTCATGAGCCTGCGCCGTCTGCTGCTTCCCGCCCTCCTCCTCGTCGCCCTCGCCGGGACCCTCTCGGCCTGCGGGTCACAGAGCATCGATGTGCCCGGCGCGTCGGCCTCAGTACGCAATGGCGCGAAGCTCTTCTCCGAGCGCTGCTCGGGCTGCCACACGATGAGCGCGGTCGGCGCCCAGGGCTCGGCGACGAAGGTCTCAGACCGCGAGAAGGTCGACGGCCCGAACTTCAACGCGCGCAAGGTCTGCTACGAGAACGCGCTCTACGCGCTGCGCAACGGCGGCTACTCCGGCGCGATCATGCCCGCCAACATCGTCGTGGGCAAGCAGGCCCAGGACGTATCGCGCTTCATCGCCGAGTACTCCGGGAACGGCGCCCCGACGTCCGCATCCCCCGGAGGCGGCATGAAGTGCACTCCGCCTCCGGGCGGCTGACCCGGACCGGGGCTGCCCGATGCTCGATCTGAAGCTCCTGCGCGCCGACCCAGACGGCGTCCGCGCGGCGCTCGCACGCCGTGGCGACGCGGTGGACATCGACGCCGTGGTCGCGCTCGACGCGCGCCGTCGCGCGCTG
>WLNG01000197.1 GCA_009699915.1 Actinomycetota bacterium | reverse complement strand
TTTCGGCTGCGTTGATGCTCCGGCATGCCTTCGGTTGGGAAACCGAGGCCGTCGCCCTAGAATCGGCCGTGGACCGCGCGCTGGCCGAGGGGCTCCGCACGCGGGACCTCGGCGGTTCCGCGGACACCGCGCAGGCCACCAAGGCCGTCCTGGCCCAGATCTAGACCAGTAGAGAAGGAGATTCCGTGCAGCCCAGCGAGCTCATCTGGATGAACGGCGAGTTCGTCAAGTGGGAGGACGCGAAGATCCACGTGCTCACGCACGCGCTCCACTACGGCACCTCAGTGTTCGAGGGGGTCCGTTGCTATGAGACCGCGTCCGGACCTGCGGTCTTCCGCCATCAGGATCATGTCGACCGGCTCTTCCAGTCGTCTGGGCTGTACTACATGCCGATCCCCTATGAGCGCGAGGAGATCCGGCAGGCGACACTCGAGCTGATCGCCCGCAACGGGCTGCGCCAGTGCTACATCCGCCCGATCGTCTTCCGCGGATACGGCCAGATGGGCCTCTTCCCGCTGGACGCACCGGTGGATGTCACGATCGCCGTGTGGGAGTGGGCGTCGTACCTCGGTGAGGACGGCAAGCGCGACGGCGTGCGCGCGAAGACCTCCTCCTGGCGGCGTATCAGCCCCGATTCGCTGATCCCGCACGCGAAGGCCGGCGGTCAGTACCTCAACAGCATTCTCGCGAAGATCGAGGTCCACAAGTCCGGCTACGAGGAGGCGATCCTGCTCGACGGGCACGGCCATGTCTGCGAGGGCTCAGGGGAGAACATCTTCGTCGTTCGCGACGGACTGATCTCCACGCCATCGGAGAGCTCTTCGATCCTCAACGGAGTGAACCGGCGTACCGCCATGCAGATCGCTGCCGACCTCGGAATCGAGGTGCGCGAGCGCAACATCAGCCGCGCCGAGCTGTACCTCGCCGACGAGATCTTCCTTACGGGCACCGCTGCGGAGGTCGTCCCGGTGCGCGAGGTCGACGACCACACCGTCGGCGAAGGCACCCCGGGTCCGATCACCCGTCAGGTGCAGACAACCTTCGAGGACGCCGTCCATGGTCGCGACGACCGCTATCTGGACTGGCTCGACCCGGTCGCCGCGGGCGCGCGTGCGCAGTCCGGGGGTACCGCCGGGCAATGAGCTTCATCGAGCTCTACGACGCCACGCTGCGTGACGGCATGGGCGGGGGAGGCATGAGTCTCACCGCGCAGGAGAAGGTCCGCGTCGTTCGCCGGCTCGACGAGCTCGGAGTCCAGTTCATCGAGGCGGGCTTTCCCTCGTCGAACCCAAAGGAGATTGAGCTCTTCGAGCTGCTCGCAGATGAGCAGCTCACGCACGCGCAGATCGTCGCATTCGGGATGACGCGCCGCCGTGGCGTGACCGCCGCCGAGGACGAGGGCCTGCAGGTCCTCACCGACTGCTTCGCGCCCGTCGTGACGCTCGTCGGCAAGTCTTCGCCGCTCCACGTCGAGAAGGTCGTCCGGGTCTCTCGCGAGGAGAACCTCGAGATGATCGCCGACTCGATCTCGTACCTCGTCGCCTGCGGCAAGCGCGCGATCCTCGACGCCGAGCACTTCTTCGATGGGTACCGCGAGGACGCGGGCTTCGCGCTCGAGTGCGTACGCGCCGCCAAGGACGCCGGCGCAGAGCGCGTTGTCCTCTGCGACACCAATGGCGGCTCGCTCCCCAATCAGGTCTCCGCAGTGGTCGCCGCCGTTTGCGCGGAGTTCCCTGGTTACCCGATCGGCATCCACACCCACAACGACTCCGGCTGCGCCGTCGCCAATTCGATCGTCGCGATCGAGGCCGGCGCGACCCAGGTCCAGGGGACGATCAACGGGATCGGCGAACGTACCGGCAACGCCAACCTCGTGACGATCATCGCCGACCTCGAGCTCAAGCTCGGTCTGCGATCGCTGCCTGAGGGCCATCTCGCGATGCTGACCGCAACAGCGAACTTCGTCGATGAGCTGCTCAACCGCGCCCCGGCGTCGTCGCAGCCATTCGTCGGTCGACACGCGTTCGCGCACAAGGCGGGGATGCATGCCGCCGGGATCCGTGCCGATTCGAGCACCTTCGAGCACATCGATCCAGCGCTCGTCGGCAATCGCAACGACGTTCTGGTCTCCGAGCTCGCTGGTCGCGGGACCGTGATCGAGAAGGCAAGCGCGGTCGGGATTGAGGTCGACGACGCTGCGGCGAGCCGGATCGTCGAGCGGGTCAAGGACCTCGAGCATCTCGGCTATCAGTTCGAGGTCGCTGATGGCTCCTTCGAGCTGCTGATGCGCCGTGAGACCGGCGCGTTCGAGCCGCTCTTCCAGCTTGAGAGCTGGCGGGTCGTGGTCGAACAGCGCGCCGAGGGCCGCGTCGAGACCGAGGCGACGATCAAGATCTGGATCGACGGTGAGCGCTTCGTGCGCACCGCCGAAGGCAATGGGCCCGTGAACGCGCTCGACAACGCACTGCGCGGCGCGATCACCGAAACGCACCCGCACCTCGCCAACATCAACCTTGTCAACTACAAGGTCCGGATCCTCGACGAGAGCCACGGCACCGGTGCGATCACGCGCGTGCTGATTGACGTCACCGACGGCACCGACTCCTGGGGAACGATCGGCGTCGACGAGAACGTGATCGCCGCGTCGTGGCAGGCCCTCGTCGATGCGCTCGTCTACCCGGAACAGCCAGGCCGCCGGGCCGGCGCGAGCGTGCGGCCGGATGAGTCCGGCGCGGACGCGTGAGCAACGAGGAGATTCCGCTCGCGCGGCCGGTCATCGGCGCGCCGGAGGAGCAGGCGGTACTCGAGGTGCTGCGCTCTGGGCAGCTCTCGCTCGGTCCGCGGCTGCCGGCCTTCGAGCAGGCCTTCGCGGCACGACTCGGAGCCGCGCATGCGAGCGCCGTCTCGAGCGGCACGGCCGGATTGCATCTCGCGCTGCGTGCGGTCGGCGTCAGCGACGGCGATGAGGTCGTCACCTCGCCATTTTCATTCGTGGCCAGCGCGAACGCGGTCGTCTACGAGCGTGCACGTCCAGTCTTCGCCGACATCGATCCGGTGACGCTGAATCTCGATCCTCAGGCTGCGGCGGCCGCGGTCACCGAGCGCACCACGGCGCTCCTCCCGGTCCACATCTTCGGCTACCCAGCAGACCTGCCTGCCTTCGAGGCGCTGGGGCTGCCGATCGTCGAGGACGCCTGCGAGGCGCTTGGTGGCGTCCACGCAGACGGCAGCCCCGTCGGCGGGCGTGGGAATCCCTCCATCTTCGGCTTCTACGCCAACAAGCAGCTCACCACCGGCGAGGGCGGCATGGTGGTCATGCGCGATCCCGCCTTGAAGGAGCGCATCGACAGCGAGCGCAACCAGGGCCGGGCGGCCGACATGGGGTGGCTCGATC
>WLNG01000196.1 GCA_009699915.1 Actinomycetota bacterium | reverse complement strand
TCGGGGAGCGCAGCCGGCCCGGCGCGCGGCGCCTTCGGCACCGAGCTTGATCGCGTGCTCGTCCTGCACGACGAGATCGATCTTCCCTTCGGCGAGATCCGCCCGCGGCTCGGCGGCGGGCTGGCCGGACACAACGGTCTCAAATCGCTCAAGCGCGGCCTCGGCTCGCCGGACTTCGGCCGCGTACGCATCGGCGTCGGGCGCCCGGACTCGACCGATCCCGAGATCGTCGCCGCGTTCGTCCTGGGCCGCTGGCGCCAGAGTCAGGGTGAGGTCGCAACGCTGGTCCGCGACGCCGCCGACACCACCGAGCAGATCATTCGCGGCGAGCGCGAGCTGCCTGCGCGCTGAGCGCCGCCCGCCGTATGTCCCTGCGCCCGCTCCTCGCACAGATCTCCCGTGACCCCGATGGCCTGCGCCTGGCACGGGAGGGAGGCGAGGCATTCGTCTCAAGATCGCTGCGGCCGTTCCTGATCGCGGCGCTGCTTGATGGGGTAGACGACGCACTCGCTTCCGGCCGCCCTGCAGTCGTCGTCGCAGGCGACGACCGTCAGGCGCAGGAGCTGACGGCCGATCTGCGGGCGTGGCTTGCGCCGCGGCAGGTGCGCCTCTCGCCGAGCCGCGGCGTCGCCTACGAGTCGCATCTCGCGCCGCCGCCGCATCTGGTCGGCCTGCGCGTCGCGGCGCTCGATGCGCTGCTGGCCGCAGCCGGCCCGAGCCGCGACGATCCACCGGTCGTCGTCGTCTCCGCAGTCGCGCTGAGCGAGAAGGTGCCGGACCCGGAGCTTCGCCCCCGAGGGTTCACGCTCAGCAAGGGCGATCTCATCGACCTCGAGGAGACGGCCGTCGATCTCGTTGCCGCGGGCTACGAGCGTGTAGATCAGGTGCAGGACCGCGGGCAGTTCGCGATCCGCGGGGGGATCCTCGACCTCTTTCCCGCGACGGAGGATCACCCGGTCCGGGTGGACCTCTTCGACATCGAGATCGAGTCGCTGCGCCGCTTCTCCACCTTCACACAGCGCTCGCTCGGCGATCTCGAGCGCGTCGAGGTCGCCCCGGCGGCCGAGCTCGCAGCGGAGCATCGCGAGCTGGCGGCGATCGCCGCGCTCAGCGGGGCCGACGGGCGGCCGGACATCGCCGAGCTGCTCCCCACCGACCGCTTCCACGCGCTGCTCGACCTGATCCCGCCCGAGGCCGAGGTGCTGATCGCCGCCGACGAGGAGCTGGCGCCGGCGCTGACCGATCACTGGCAGGACGTCTGCGCCGCCTTCCACGACGACGACGCCCATCAGCTCTACGTCCCGCCACATGAGATCGCGGCGGCGCTCGACCGACGCTGCCGGATCCGGCTCACCTCGCTGGCCACCGGGACGGGGATCGAGCTGCGCGCACAGGCCGCCGACGTCGGCGCGCGCTCGATGGCGCAGGCCGAGCCGGCGCTCGAGCAGCATGTGCGCTCGGGATATCGCACCGTCGTGACCTTCCCGCGCCGCGGTGAGGGGGAGCGCGTCGCCTACAACCTCGCGCGGCTGCGCGCCCCGTGGCTCGACGATGCCGTCCCATCGGTGTCTGAGGGCACGGACGGGACGCTCTGCTTCGCCGAGGCGACGCTGCGGGAGGGGTTCATCGCGCCGAGCCTGCAGCTGGCGGTGATCCCCGAGCACCGCCTGTTCCGCCGCCGCCGCGCCGAACGGACCGGGGGGCAGAGCTCTTCGCAGCGACGGCGCGGGCGGCTCGGCTCCTTCACCGATCTGCGCACGGGGGACATCGTCGTCCACGAGGATCACGGTCTCGCGCGGTTCGCTGGGTTCGAGACGAAGACCGTTGCGGGGATCACGCGCGATTACCTGGAGCTCGAGTACGCAGGCTCGGACAAGGTCTTCATGCCGGTCGATCAATTCGCGAAGATCACGCGCTACGTGGGCGCCGCGGCGGCGATCGATGGGTCGCTGCGACTGTCGAAGCTGGGCGGCAAGTCGTGGGAGACGCTCAAGAGCCGTGCGCGGCGCGCGGCGCAGGAGCTGGCCGGTGAACTGCTCAACCTCTACGCGGAGCGCCGCCGTCGTACGGGGCACGCCTTCCCCGAGGACTCGGCGTGGCAGATCGAGTTCGAGAGCCGCTTCCCGTGGCGCGAGACAGCTGACCAGGCCGAGGCAATTGAGTCGGTCAAGGCCGACATGGAGCGAGCGCAGCCGATGGACCGCCTGATCTGCGGCGACGTCGGCTACGGCAAGACGGAGGTGGCTCTGCGCGCGGCTTTCAAGGCCGCCGACGATGGGCGGCAGGTCCTCGTGCTCGCCCCGACCACGCTGCTGGCCCAGCAGCATCACGGCAGCTTCAGCGAGCGGCTCAAGGACTACCCCTTCACCATCGACGTCGTCTCGCGTCTGCGCTCAGCCAAGGAGCAGCGCGAGGTCGTCAGCGCCTTCAATGAGGGGAAGATCGACATCCTGATCGGCACCCATCGGCTGCTCGGCCGGGATCTGCAGCCGAAGAACCTCGGGCTGATCATCGTCGACGAGGAGCAGCGCTTCGGCGTGCGCCAGAAGGAGCTCCTGCGGCAGGTCAAGTTGCGCGTGGACGTCATCGCGATGAGCGCCACGCCGATCCCGCGCACGCTGCAGATGTCGCTCGCCGGCATGCGCGACATCAGCGTCATCGAGACGCCCCCGGAAGGTCGGCGACCGGTCAAGACCTACGTCGGGGACTATGACGAGCAGCTCGTGCGTCAGGCGCTCGAGCGTGAGCACGCGCGTGGCGGGCAGGCCTTCTTCCTGCACAACCGGGTCGAAACGATCGATGAGACCGCCGAGCGCCTGCGCGCCCTGTGCCCGCAGCTGCGTTTCGAGGTCGCTCATGGGCAGCTCGCCGAGCAGGATCTCGAGGACCGCATGATGCGCTTCCTGCGCGGCGATGCCGACGTCCTGATAGCGACGAGCATCATCGAATCGGGGCTCGACATCCCGCAGGCCAACACGCTGATCGTCGAGCGCGCCGACCTCTTCGGACTCGCGCAGCTTTACCAGATCCGCGGCCGCGTCGGTCGCAGCAGCGAGCGTGCCTACGCCTATCTCCTCTACCCGAGTGCTGCGGCGCTGAGCGACGAGGCGATGCGGCGCCTGAGCGCGCTCTCCGACTACACGGAGCTGGGCTCCGGCTTCAAGATCGCGATGCGCGACCTGGAGATCCGCGGTGCCGGAAACCTGCTCGGCGATGAGCAGTCCGGGCACGTCGCGGCGCTGGGGTTCGAGCTCTATCTCGCCATGCTCGATGAGGCGGTGCGTGCAGCCGGTCCGCAGGGCGATGACGAGCCCGAGCGCGAACCGGTGCGGCTCGACGTGAGCGTCGACGCCTTCGTGCCGGCGGACTACGTCGCCTACGAGGCGGCGAAGATCGACATCCAC